>JAPKMV010000165.1 GCA_026645635.1 Caldilineaceae bacterium | reverse complement strand
CCGCCAGCACGACATTGCCGGTGATCGGCGGCAGCCCGCCTGCCGGCCAGGTGAGCAGCGCCAGCAGCGTACTCGCCACGGCGGCCACGAAGATCTGGCCGGCGCCCAGCGTCCACGGCGAGAAACTTGGCGCGTACTTGCCCACCAGCAGGATATGCGCGGCGAAGGCGACCGCGCAAACCAGCGTCAACACGTCGCCGAGGTTCACTGTCATGGTCGCGTTCAGGCTGAGCAGCGCCAGCCCCGCGGTAGCCAGCGCCACCCCAAAGATCGCCGGCGGGTCGATGCGCTGGCGGAAGAAGAGCGCCGCACCAATCGGCACCAGCACCACGCTCAACCCGGTGATGAAACCGGACTTGGCCGGCGTCGTGTAGAGCAGCCCCTGCGTCTGAAAATAGTAGCCGGCTGTCAGCGCCAGCCCGATCCAGATCGGCGGCAGGATGCGCTGCTGCCAGGTGCGCGGCGCCGCGCTCGGTGTCGGTCCACTGGCCCCGCGCCAGCGCCGGAAGAGCAGGATCGGTGCGAAGGCTGCGGTGGCCGTCCAAAAGCGCAGCGCCAGCAGCGGAAAGGTGGGGAAATCGCGCACCGCGTTCTGGATCAGCACGAAGGTCGTGCCCCAGATGATGACGACCGTGAGCAGCGCGGCGTCGGCGAGAAGTTGGCGACGGGACATGGTGTGGGTGATGCGTGACGAGCGATGCGTGACATGTGACATAGGTAATATCACGTATCACGCATCACGCATCACGTGTCAAATACTGATCTCGCGCTTCACGGTGTGGAGCAGAGTGTCGGCGCGCAGGTCGGGCAGGTTGTAGCAGATGCCACCCAGCGCGTCGGCCAGCTTCTGCGCCAGCCCGCGGTCGAAAGACGCGTGCTCCATGTTGATGACAATGGAGCGGAAGTTGGCCTGGTCGAAGAGGTCGGCGATGCGCCCCGCCTCCTCTGCCGCGGGCAGACCGGTCATGCTGACATTGCCGGCGCCGTCGGTGAGCAGGATCATGATCGGGCGGATCTCGCTGTCGCGGCGCCGCGCGGCGTCGAGCACCTGCCAGGCCAGAAAGAGACCACTGCTCAGCGGCGTCTTGCCGCCCACGGGCAGGTCGGTGAGCGCCTTCTGCGCCAGGTCCACGCTGCTCGTCGGCGGGAGCACCAGGCGGGCGCGGTCGCGCTGAAAGACGATCAGCCCCACCTGGTCGCGGCGCTGATAGGCGTCGACCAGCAGGCTGAAGATGGCGCCTTTGGTAGCTTCCATGCGTTCGCTGGCGGCCATGCTCCAACTCGCGTCCACCACGAAGAGGATCAGGTTGCCGGTGCGCCGGACACGCACCTTGCGTTGAAGGTCGCCCTTGCGCAGTTGCAGGGCCATGTCGTTCTCGTGCTCGGCGTGGCGTTCCCGCTGGAAGGGCGCGGCGGCGCGCAGCGTGGCGTCGAAGGCGATGTCCTCCGGCCGGTCGCCCGCGGGCCGCGCCTTGATGTAGCGGCCGCGCTTGCGTTCGGTGCGCGTGTAGGAGCGCTTCCCGGCGCGTTCGCGGGTCATCTTGTCGAGCGGTGTATCGAGTTTTTTAGCCTCGAAGGTGTCTCCCACCTTGATCGGCTTGCGGGCGCCTTGGTTGTCCGCGGGCGATGAGCTTTGCTGAGGCGAAGCGTCCGGCTGGGGCATGCCGCCCTCGCCGGCTTCGGGGGAATCGCTCAGTTCTGACTCATCGCCCTCGGTGCTTTTTTTTCGTCGGCCCGCGCAGAACCTTCTGCTTCCTGGTATTCGTTGTCCTCGCTCACCGCCTGCTCCGCTTCGGCGCGGGCTTCGCGCAGGCTGGCCTTGAGCATCTCCGGGTTGAGCACCGAATCCTGGAAAGGCTGTTTCTTCATGCGGTGGGGCAGCGCCAGTTCCGCGGCCAGCAGAATGTCCTCGTTGGTGATCTGCAGGCGGCCATCGAACGCAGCCTGGGCGCGCGCCGTCTTGAGGATCACGATGTCGGCGCGATGGCCGTCCACCTTCATGCCCGCGGTGAGGCGGGCGATGGTGTACATGTCCCGCTCGGAGTACCGGACCAGCGGGTAACGCTGGCGGGCCAGAATGATGCGGTCGCACATGGACTGCTCTTTTTCTTCGTAGGCGACGCCAAAATTGTCCGGGTCTTGCTCGAAGAAGACGCGGCGGCGCAGCACCTCGACGCGTTGAGTGGCCTCGGTGATGCCGACCACATCCACGGCGTGGGCGAAACGGTCGAGCAACTGCGGGCGCAGGTCGCCCTCTTCCGGGTTCATCGAGCCGACGAGCACGAAGCGCGCGGGGTGCTGGAAGCTGATGCCCTCGCGCTCGACCACATTCACGCCCATCGCTGCGCTGTCCAGCAACAGATCGACCACATGGTCGTCGAGCAGGTTGACTTCATCGACATAAAGTACGCCGCGATTGGCTGCAGCCAGCACGCCCGGCTCGAAGTGACGCTCGCCGCGCTGGATCGCCTTTTCGATGTCCAACGTGCCGACGACGCGATCCTCGGTGGCGCTAACGGGCAGGTCCACGAAGGGTGTGCCCATGTGGGTGATCGGCAGCGGGCCATGCTGGGCGAAGCGCTCGCGGCACTCGTCGCAGAAGAGGTCGGGCCGATTCGGATCGCAGTTGAAGCGGCAGCTTTGGACGATCTCCATCTCCGGCAGCAGCGCGGCCAGGGCGCGGGCGGCGGTCGACTTGGCAGTGCCGCGTTCGCCGCGGATCAGCACGCCGCCGATCTGCGGGTTGATGGCATTCAGGATGAGCGCCCGTTTCATGCGCTCCTGGCCGACGATGGCTGTGAATGGGTACGTTTGACGCATAATGAATCCTCAAGTTGGCATCTGCAAGCGGCGCTGCCCGGTCACTGTCCAACCGGACAGGCTGTTCCATATCCAAAGGATTATAGCATAGAGCCAGCGGCAGACCTGGAACTGATGCCGGTGTGTTGCACAAAGTCGTGTGATAGACTCTGCTTATGGGGCGAGTTGCGAGGGGCGAGGGGCGAAAATGCTGGCTTGCCCGGGTCGTGATTGCTTCGTGTTGAAACCTTTTGCAGCGGGGTGCGTAAAGATTGCTGACAGCGCACACGGTTGGCCTGTTGTGCCGGCCGCTAGAATGGGAATATCGGGAATCGTCGTCATGAACGAGCAGGAACAGACCTGGGTGGATGCCGCTCGCCAGGGGGATAAGCAGGCGTTCGGTCATCTGGTGCAGGCCTATGAACGACCGATCTTTAACTTGACCTATCGCATGTTGGGCAGCGCTGAAGAAGCTGAAGACGCAGCGCAGGAGACTTTCTTGCGCGCCTATTCGCGCCTGAATCAATATGACCCGGCAATGAAGTTTTCGACCTGGCTCTTTTCCATTGCCAATCATCACTGCATCGACCGGCTGCGCAAGCGGCGCGTCACCTACATCTCCATCGACGACAACCCGGTGCTGGAGAACATGGAGAGCGAGCTGCCCCACCCCGAGTCGCAGGCGGTGGACATGGAGCAGGCGCAGGCGATGCAGGGGTTGGTGGCCCAGCTTGACCCGGACTACCGCACGCCGCTGGTGCTGCGCTACTGGGAAGAACTGAGCTATGAGGAGATCGCCGCCAGCCTGAACCTGACGGTCGCCGCCGTCAAAAGCCGGCTCTTCCGGGCGCGGCAGCAGTTGATGGCGCTCTATCAGAAGCAGCAGCCCGCCGCAGCGCCGCCGTCGCCTGGTCTCAAGTATGCGGCGCCGGCTGCCGGGCGCAAGGCTGCGGAGGCCAATGTACTCCACCTGCGGCTCGGTTTGTCCGGGCTGTGAACGGAGAGGTGAAATTATGAGCGAACTACAGATCTTACAGAATCCACCCACCCCGCCAGCCGCTCCGCCAGAAATCCTGGAGGAGTTCGCGCTGTTGATGTCGCTGGCCCTGGATGACCTGCTCGACGCCGACGAACAGGCGCGTTTTGCCGCACTCCTCGACCGCTATCCCGAGCTGGCCGAAGAGTGGAATGTCTGGCGCGCCCTCGACAGCCAACTCCTGCAGACGCCCCACGCGGCGCCGGCGTCCGGTTTCGTCGACCGCTTCGAGCAGCGCCTTGCCGCCCAGGAAGCGCGGCAGCAGCACTGGGTGATCGGCCTTTCCATCGCCGCCACCCTGATGACAATGGCGATGGTCATGGTCACGCTGGTGAGCACAGGCGCCGCCGCTTTCTCGTCGCAGAGCGTTTGGGTCGGGCAGCAACTGCACAGCCTGGCCTACGCGCTGGCGCTGGCTGACCGCTGGCTGAGCACCGCCGTGGCCGCCGTCCTGGTGATGCTGGGGACGCCCCAGGCGCGCATCGCCGGGCTGGCCTACACCGGCGTCGTCATGGCAATGATCTTCATCTGGACGCAGTTGGTGCGGCGCAGCGGCGACAGCCCGGCAGCCCCGCCAGTGCTCCAGTAGGCCGCGCCCAAGGAGAAGCATCATGCAAGTTCGTGAGCAAATCAAACAGCATCAGACCTGGCTGCTGGCCCTGGTCGTGATCACCGCACTTTCCCTGGCCGCGGTGATGCCCGCGCAGGCCGGCGACGGCGCGCGTCCGGTGGGGGTGGTGCATCCGCAGCATCAAGTCTTCAACGACAACCTGGTCGTGGAGGCCGGTCAGATCTACGACGGCGACGTGGTGGTTTACAACGGCGATGTCACCGTCGAGGATGGCGGGCGCATTTCCGGCAGCCTGATCGTTTACAGCGGCGATATCGACATCGAACAGGGGGGCGTTGTCAGCGGCGACCTGACCGCGGTCAGCGGCGATGTGCAGATCGACGGGCGCGTCGGCGGCTCCGTGGCCGTGCTCAGCGGCGACGCCGAACTGAGCGACACGGCCAGCGTCGGCGGCGATGTGAGTGTGGTCAGCGGCAGCCTGGAACGAGATCGCGGCGCCCAGGTCGGTGGTAGCACGCTGCGCGGCCCGCAGTTGAACATTCAAATTCCACCGATCATTGCACCGGGGGCTGTGCCCGGCGTCGATGTACGCCCAGACATGCCGCCCTTCAGCGCCACGCGGCCAGTCAGCCTCAGCGAACGGCTGTTGGGTTTCTTTGGCCGTGCGGTGGCTGCCGGCGCGGCGCTGGTCTTGATCGTGGGTGGTGCAATGGCAGCGGCAGCCCTGCGCCCGCAGTTGGCGGCGGAAGTGCGCACTGCGTTACGCCGGCAGCCCGCGCTGAGCTTTGCCGTCGGCCTCCTGGTGAATATGGTGGGCGTGGCCGTGATCGGCTTTATGTTTGTCACCATCTGTCTGGCACCCCCAGCGTTCTTGTTGGGGTTGGCGCTGCTGGCTGCCAATGTCGTGGGCTTGAGCGGCTCCGGCGCCGCGGTGGCTGACCGGCTGCCGATCAACCTGGGCGAGTCTCACGTGGCGCGCACCGCGGTAGGGGTGGCGCTCCCCGGCGCAGTGATTGCATTGCTGTGGCTGCTCGGCGGCTGCTTCGCCTTCTTCGGCTATGGTTTTGCACTGCTGCTGGCGTCTTTCGGGTTGGGCGCCTTCCTGGTGAAGCTGCTCAAGCTGGGCGAACCGGCTGTGACCGGCGCCGCCCCGGCCGAGCCGGTTGCGCCTGCGCCAGCAGTTCCGGCAGTCGTCGCGGAACCGGTCGCGGCGGCTGAAGCGCCGGCAGAGAGCGGCGCGGTTGCATCCAACTAAACTCAAACTCCAAAGAAACCAGGAGTTTTTGCAACGACGCAAACACAATAGACTTTTTCGGCGATGGCTTTTTGGCACGCAAAGACGCAAAGTCGCAAAGCGGTTTTCTCCTGGCGTCTTTGCGTCTGCGCGTGAGATTCCTTATCGCCGATAAAGACCAATCCGCAGATTACGCAGATGACGCAGATTTGATGTCTGCCGTCTGCGAAAATCTGCGGATGCTCGTCCGGCGCTTTCCAGAACGGAGCAGCGCTCGCAAAACCCCTCTTTTCTAAAGTCCGGTTGTCAAGCGCCGTTGATATCCGCCGCGATTGCCAATCCCGACGATACCGCGCCCTCGATGCGTGGCGTGGCGAAGGCGTCGCCGCCAAAGTAGAGGGGCGGCAGGTCAGCGCCGCGCAGAAACGGCTGGGGGTAGAGTGTGGTTGGCAGGGCATAGCGCCAGCGTTTGACCTGCATCTCTCGCAGTTCGTAGGGGCCGAAAGCCCAGCGTTTCAATTCTTCAGTGAAGGACATCCCCACCTGCTCGTCGCTGTCGTTGTAGTGGGCCGCGCTCCAGACCGGGTTGCCGTGGAAGGTGATCACCTGTGCGGCGGGCGAGATGCCTTTGCGCCGGTTGTCGGCGACCCAGGCGATGGGCGCGTCCTGCTTCTGCACGGCGCCGGGTTCGGGCAACTGCACGGCGCCCTCCACCCAGGCCATGCCGCAGAGACAAGGCGCGTAGCGCACAGTTTCCAGGGCGGCGCGCTGGCCGGGCTGCAACACAACCGCGCCCGCGTCGAGCAGCGCCAACGCCTGCGGGACAGGCGCAGTCAGGATGAGCGTTGCCGCAGTGTAAACGTCGCCCTGTTCCGCATCAGCGCGCCAGCCACCTTCGTGCGCGCTGATGGCCGTCAGTTTGACATCCAGATGGATGGATGCGCCCGCCGCAGTCAGTTCGGCGGCCAAGGTTTTGGCGAGATGGTTCATGCCCCCGCGCGCTGCGTAGCGCGGATGGCCGTCCACCACCGGGCCGGCGATGCTGCCGTCGCTCCAGCCCGTGGCCCAGCGAAAGACCAGGCGGGCCGCTTCCCACTGCTGCACCTGGCTGGCGAAGGCGGGCGTGCGCACCGTGAAGAACTGCGCACCGTGATCGGCCAAGCCTGGGCCGATGCGCCGCGTGGCCAGCCGTCCGCCGACGCTGCGCCCTTTGTCGACGAGGGCGACCTGACGCCCGGCCTGTGTCAACGCCTGCGCCGCCATCAGCCCGGTGATGCCCGCGCCGACGATGAGAATGTCACTTTGGTGGTTCATAGGTAGTCGCGTCTCGCGCCGTTGTTGTTTTCACTCTGTAGAGTTCCTTTGACGCAGAGACGCGGAGATACAGAGGCTCGCAGAGGAAAAACAGAGGGGTTCTCCAGGTGTGTTCTTTGCGTTGCTCTGCATCTCTGTGCCTTTGCGTTGAAGTGGGTGGCTTTGCAAACAGCCTCTGGACCAATTCTACCATGAGTGCTCATCTGCCGGAATCGATCGACCAGGATGGGGCGTATTTCAAGTTGGG
>JAPKMV010000164.1 GCA_026645635.1 Caldilineaceae bacterium | reverse complement strand
TGGCGGAGGCCGCTGCGCAGGGCTGCCAACTGGCCGTCTTCCCCGAGCTGGGGCTGACCAGCTACTCTTGCGCCGATCTCTTCTATCACAACGTGCTGCTCGACGCAGCACGCGCCGCGCTGGAGCAGGTCGCGCTGGCAACGGCGATCCACGATATCGCCGCGGTGGTGGGGCTGCCGCTGGAAGTCGGCGGGCGGCTCTTCAACTGCGCGGCGTTCCTGGCCAGCGGGCGGCTGGTGGGCATCGTCCCCAAGACCTTTCTGCCCACGACCAACGAATTCTACGAGGCGCGCTGGTTCACCTCCGCTGCGCAGGGCACGCCGGCCACGATCGTGATCGACGGGGTGGAGATTCCCTTTGGCGCCGACCTGATCTTCCCGGCTGACAACCTGCCCGGCTGCGTGATCGGCATCGAGGTCTGCGAGGACCTGTGGGCGGTAAACCCGCCGAGTGGGCGGCTGGCGCTGGCCGGCGCGACGCTGCTGGTGAACCCGTCGGCCAGCAACGAACTGCTGGGCAAGGCCGAGTATCGCCGCGACTTGATCCGCCAGCAGTCCGCCCGCTGCCTGGCCGCCTACTGCTACGCCGGCGTCGGCTCCGGCGAATCGACCACCGACACCGTCTATGCGGGCCACGCCATGATCGCCGAGAATGGCGGGTTGCTGGTGGAGACACCGCGCTTCCGCTTCGACACGCAGATGGCGATGGCCGACGTCGATGTGCAGCGGCTGGTGCACGAGCGGCTGCGCAACAGCAGCTTCAGCCAGGCGGGGCTGGCGCAGGGCTACCGGACGATCGACTTTACCTTGCCGCGGGCTGAAGCGACGGTCTCCACGCCGCTGATCCGCCCCGGCCTTTCTGCCACACCCTTTGTCCCCGGCGACCCGGCGCGGCGCGCCCACCACTGCCAGGAGATCTTTGCGATTCAGGCCACGGGGCTGGCGAAGCGGCTGCGCCACACCGGCGCGCGCAAGGTCGTGATCGGCGTCTCCGGCGGCCTCGATTCGACCCTGGCGCTGTTGGTGATCGTGGAAGCCTTCGACCGGCTGGGACTGGATCGTCGCGACATCGTCGCCATCACCATGCCCGGCTTTGGCACGACGCAGCGCACGCGCGGCAACGCCGAGCGGCTGGCCGAACTCCTGGGCGTCACCCTGCGCGTGATCCCGATTGCCGAGAGTGTGCGCCAGCATTTCCGGGACATCGGCCACGACGAGCGCCAGCATGACGTGACCTACGAGAACGCGCAGGCGCGCGAGCGCACGCAGATTCTGATGGACGTGGCCAACCAGGTGGGCGGGCTGGTGGTGGGCACCGGCGACCTCTCCGAGGCGGCGCTGGGGTGGATGACCTTCAACGGCGACCACATGAGCATGTACCACGTCAACGCCGGCGTGCCCAAGACGCTGGTGCGCTATCTGGTGGCCTGGTGCGCCGACGAGTTGTTCACAGGTGAAACGACCGCCGTGCTGCGCAACATTGTCGATACGCCGATCACGCCGGAACTGCTGCCGCTGGACGCCAACGACGAGCTGGCGCAGAAGACCGAGGAGACGATTGGCCCCTACGATCTGCACGACTTCTTCCTCTTTCAGATGCTGCGTCACCAGTTTGGCCCGGCCAAGGTCTTCTTCCTGGCGCGCCAGGCCTTTGGCGACCTGTACGACGCGGCCACGATCCTGCGCTGGCAGCAGGTCTTCTACCGGCGTTTCTTTAGCCAGCAGTTCAAGCGTTCAGCCATGCCCGACGGGCCGAAGGTGGGCAGCGTGGCGCTCTCCCCGCGCGGGGACTGGCGCATGCCCAGCGACGCGGTGGCCGCGGTCTGGCTGGCGGAGTTGGCAGCAGTGGCAAAGGGGATGGAGGCGGCATGATTCCGACGGTTGTGTTTGGTCTGCTTTCCGCGCTTAGCTGGGGTGCGGGTGATTTTTTCGGCGGGCTGGCCACCAAGCGTGCCCATCCATTCACCGTGGTGCATGTGGCCGAGTGGGTCGGCGCGGCGGTGTTGGTGGCGCTGGCGCTGCTCTTTGGCGAGGCGCTGCCCACGGGGACGACGCTGCTCTGGGCTGCCGGCGCCGGTCTGGTGGGGGCGGTGGGACTGGTGACGCTCTACACCGCGTTGGCGGCGGGGCACATGGGCATCGTGGCGGCGCTCTCCGCGGTGGTCTCGGCGCTGGTGCCGATCATCGTCGCCGCGCTGACCGAGGGGCTGCCTGCGCCGCTGCACATGGTTGGCTTCGGCGTGGGTCTCGTAGCGATCTGGCTGCTCACCAGCAGCCACGACCAGACCGTGCAGCCGCGCGAGCTGTGGCTGGCCGTTATTGCCGGGCTGGGCTTTGGCTTCTACTTCGTGCTCATCGACCGCACGGTGGGCGACAGCGGCGTCTTCTGGAACCTGGCCTTTGCCCGCAGCCTGGCCGGCGTCGTGTTGCTGATCATTCTCCTGGCGACGCGGCGGCCGCTGTTCCCTCCGCGCCCGGTGCTGCCCACTAACATGGCCAACGGCGCGCTGGACGCCGGCGGCAATCTCTTCTTCGCGCTGGCCGCGCAGAGCGGCCGGCTGGACATCGCCGCGGTGATTGCGTCGCTCTATCCGGGGATGACGGTGCTGCTGGCGCGGGTGGTGCTCAAAGAGCGGCTGAACCGGCTGCAAACAGTGGGTGCGGTGGCCGCGCTCGCGGCGGTGGTGTTGATCGCGTTATAGGGTGGGGCGAGTTGCGAGGGGCGAGGGTAATGGTAGAGCGGAGGAGCAGCACGATAACGCCGGCTGAAATCCGCCACGCGCGCCCCTTCCTCAAGTGGGCCGGCGGCAAACAGCAGTTGCTGGCGCAGATTGCGCCGCGGCTGCCCGCCGCGTTCCGCCGCTATCACGAGCCGTTTCTCGGCAGCGGCGCGCTCTACTTTCACCTGTGGAACACGGGGCGCATCGCCACGCCCGCCCGCCTGACCGACAACAACGCCGAGTTGATCGGTGCCTACCGCGCCGTGCGCGACGACGTCGAGGGGCTGATCGAGCGGCTGCAAGAACACGCGGCCTCCCACGGGCGCGAGCACTACTACGCGGTGCGGGCGCTGGATCGGGGGCCGCAGCCCCTGGCGCCGGTGGCGCAGGCGGCGCGCATGATCTATCTCAACCGTACCTGTTATAATGGGCTGTACCGGGTGAATCGCCAGGGCTATTTCAACACACCGTTGGGCAGCTACACTGCGCCGCGCATCGTGCAGGCGGCGACGCTGCGGGCGGCGAGCGCGGCGCTGGCGGATGCGGACCTGCAGGTGGCGGCGTTCGACGCGATCCTGGAAAGCGCGCAGCCGGGCGATTTCGTCTATTTCGACCCGCCCTATGACCCGGTGAGCAAGACGGCCAGCTTCACGAGCTACACCAGGCACAGCTTTGGCGAGCCGGAGCAGCGCCGCCTGGCCGAGGTCTTCGCCGCCCTGGCCGCGCGGGGCTGCCGCTGCATGTTGAGCAATTCGTACACGCCGCTGATCCTCGACCTGTACCGCGCCTTTCGCATCGACATCGTGCAGGCGACGCGGGCGATCAACTCGAAGGGCGACGCGCGGGGCGCAGTGCGTGAGGTCGTCGTGCGGAATTATCAATAGTCGTTATCGGCGACAAGGAATCTCACGCCAAGACGCCAAGACGCCAGGAGAAAAAGCCTTTGCGACTTTGCGCCTTTGCGTGACATAAAATGATTGCCGACAAAGTGAAGTAGTGGAGAGGTTTCAGAAAATGCTCACACCAGACCGCGTCGTCTCCACCACCTGCCCGTACTGCGGCGTGGGCTGTAACCTGCAGCTCCACCTCCGGGATGACTTCATCTACCGCGTCACCTCGCCCTTCGACGCGGTGGTGAACCAGGGCAACCTCTGCGTCAAGGGGCGCTTCGGCTACGATTACCTCTACCACCCCGACCGGGTGACGACGCCGCTGATCCGCGTGACGCCGCAGCAGGCGGGCCGGCGCACCCAGGCGTTCGACCGCAGCGAGTGGCGCGCAGCGTCGTGGGATGAGGCGCTGGACTACGTGGCCGACCGGCTGGTGGAGATTTACCGCCGCGACGGCAGCCATGCCCTGGCCTGCTACTGCTGCGCCAAGGCCACCAACGAGGACAACTACCTGCTCCAGAAGCTCTTCCGCGCGCTCTTCCGCACCAACAACGTGGACCACTGCACGCGCCTCTGCCACGCCGGCAGCGTCGTCGCGCTGCAACTGGCGCTGGGCACCTCGGCCATGAGCAACACGGCGTCGGAGGTGATCCACAACGACTGCTTCATCGTCACCGGCTCGAACACCACCGAGAACCACCCAATCATCGCGCTGCAGATGAAGGCGGCGGTGCGCGAACACGGCGCCAAGCTCATCGTCATCGACCCGCGGCGGCTGGAACTGTGCGACTACGCCGCGCTCTGGCTGCCGCTCAAGCCGGGGACCAACGTGCCGGTCTTCAGCGCGATGGCCCACGTGATTGTGGCCGAGGGGCTGGTGAACCGCGCCTTCATCGACGCGCGCACCACCGGCTATGCGGAATTCGCTCGCTCGCTGGAGAAGTTCACCCCGGCATATGCCGAAGCCATCTCCGGCGTGGATCGCGCCCTGATCGTGGAAGCGGCGCGCATGTACGCCACGGCGCGCAACGGCGCCATCTACTGGGGCATGGGCATCTCGCAGCTTTCCCACGGCACGGCCAGCGCGCTGGGGCTGATCCACCTGGCGCTGCTCACCGGACACATCGGGCGGGAAGGCACGGGGCTGAACCCGCTGCGCGGCCAGAACAACGTGCAGGGCGCATCCGACGCCGGCGCCATGCCCTTCCATTACCCCGGTTACATGCCGGTGGACAGCGAGGAGTCCGCCGTGCAGTGGGAGCGGGCGTGGCGCGTGGAGCCTGGCGGGCTGAGCCGCCAGCGCGGGCTGACCACGACGGAGATTCTCGCACACGCCCATCCCGGCGGCGTGTGCGCGCTTTACATCATGGGCGAGAACCCGATGATGACCGAGCCGAACCTCAACGTCACGCGCCAGCACATGGAGCAACTGGAGTTCCTGGTGGCGCAGGACCTCTTCATCAACGAGTCGGCGGCCTTCGCCGATGTTTTCCTGCCCGCCGTCTCCTGGGCGGAGAAGGAGGGCACCTTCACCAACACCGACCGCCGCGTGCAGCGCGTGCGCCGGGCGATCGCGCCCCGCGGCCAGGCGCGGCCCGACAACGAAATTATCTGTGACCTGGCGCGGCGCATCGAGCAGCGGCTGGGACGGGAGCAGAGCGCGGGCTGGGACTACGCCGGCCCGGAGGCGATCTACCGGGAGATGGCGAGCGTGGCGACCATGTTCGCCGGCATCACCTATGCGCGCATCGACAAGACGGGGCTGCAATACCCTGTGCCCGACGGGAATCACTCCGGCACGCCCTTCCTCTTTGCCGATTCGTTCCCGTCCGGCCGTGGGCGCTTCTTCCCGCTGGAGTACGTGCCGGTGGCCGAGGAGCCGGACGAGGAATTCCCCTTCATCCTGACCACCGGGCGGCTGCTGGAGCACTGGCACGGCGGCACGATGACGCGCCACTCCCAGCTCGACGCGCTCTACCCGGAGCCGCTGGTGGAGCTGCACGAGATCGACGCCGCGCGCTGCGGCGTCAAGACGGGGGACGCGGTGCGCGTGGCCTCGCGGCGCGGGCAGGTGACGCTGCGCGCGTCAATTTCGCCCAAAGCGACGCCGGGCATCGTCTTCATCCCCATGCACTTCACCGAGGCCGCCGCCAACCTGCTCACCATCGACGCGCTCGACCCGCAGGCCAAGATTCCTGAGTTCAAGGCGTGTGCGGTGAGCATCCAAATCGGGGATGCGCAAGAACTGGCCCACCCTGAGGCTATGGGCGCGCGCGGGCGGTACTAAAGTCATTGGCGATAGAAAACAGGAGTTTTGCAGGCGCTGCTCCGCATGGGAGAGCGTGAGGCGGTTATCCGCAGATTACGCAGATTTTCGCAGATGGCGCACGTCAAATCTGCGCAATCTGCGTAATCTGTGGATGGCAGTTGTGTCGTTCCGCTACCGCCCTTGCCACGTCGGCGCGCGTTTCTCGACGAACGCGGCCATGCCTTCCTTCTGATCTTCCGTGGCAAACAACAGGTTGAAGGCGCGACGCTCGAAGAGCACGCCTTCGGCCAGGCTGCTGGCGTAGGCGCGGTTGACGGCTTCCTTTGCCACTCGCAGCGCGACCGGCGCCTTGCTGGCGATCTCGGCGGCCACTTTGAGCGCATCTTCCTGGAAACTGGCCGCGGGAAAGACGCGGCTCACCAGCCCGAACTGCAGCGCCTCCTGCGCGTTGATGCGCCGCCCGCTCAGGATCATGTCCATCGCCACCGACTTGCCCACGGCGCGGGTCAGCCGCTGCGTGCCGCCTGCACCGGGAATGATGCCCAGGTTGATCTCCGGCTGGCCAAAGACCGCGGTGTCGGACGCCACGATCAGGTCGCAGATCATCGCCAGTTCGCACCCGCCGCCGAAGCAGTAGCCGCTCACTGCCGCGATCACCGGCTTGCGGATCGCCTCCACCGCATCCCAGTAGCCGATGAACGGGCTGTCCATCATCTCCACGACGCTGGCGCTGGCCATCTGCTTGATGTCGGCGCCGGCGGCAAAGGCTTTCTCGCTGCCAGTGATGACGATGCAGCCCACGCCCTCGTCAGCGTCGAAGGCTTGCAGCGCGGCGACCAACTCCGCCATCAGCGCGCTGTTGAGCGCGTTCAACGCCTGCGGCCGGTTCAGCTGCACCACGCCGACGCGCCCTTCCTGGCGCACGAGGATGTTGGCAAAGGATTCAGTCATCAGAGCACTCCTTTGGAATGGCAAGATGGAATAGACCGCGGATGAGGCGGATGCGGCGGATTGACGCGGATTGACAAAAATCCGCGAGAATCCGCTAAATCCGCCTAATCCGCGGTCTATCGTGTTGTTACGCCAGCACCAATTCTGGTTCTTCTTCCTGCCAGAAGACCGGGTCGTAGGCGGGCATGGGGCAGCGGACGGGCTTGTCTTCGCGCTCGCCCAGGGCGTAGGCCGCCTGCATCAGCGTGTGGATCTGCGAGGTGCCTTCGTAGATCACCGCGCTCTTGGTGTTGCGCAGGTGGCGCTCCACGTTGTATTCGTCGGAGTAGCCGTAGGCGCCATGCACCTGCACCGCGTCATTGGCGCAGCGGTTGGC
>JAPKMV010000163.1 GCA_026645635.1 Caldilineaceae bacterium | reverse complement strand
CGCGTGATCGACCCGCTGGGCAACGTCACCCAGAATGTCTACGACGCGCGGGGCCGGCTGCTGGAGACGTGGGACAGCTTCGGGCGCCACGCTACCTACGCCTATGACGGCCTCGACCGCCGCATCGAGGAGCGCCGGCTGGACGACCGCGGCGAAAACGGGACGGCCCAGGTCGTGCGCACGCGCTACAGCCACGGCGGCCAGGTGATCCGCACCGTCAACGGGCTGAATCACGTCAGCGAGCATCTCTACGACGGGCTGGGCCGCCTGGTGCAGTCCTTCGAGCGCGACGTGCTTCAGGCCGACGGGACGACGGTGACGTACTCGACTACGCTGGCCTACGACGAAGCATCCAACCAGGTGCGTGAGACCAACGCCCGCGGCATCACCCGCGCCAGCACCTACGACGCGCTCAATCGCCTGGTCAAGCGCGAACTGGTGCGCGGCGGCGCCATCACCTTGCAGAGCATCACCTACGACGCGGCGGGCAACAAGCTGTCCGAGACCGACCGCCACGGCTACACCCACGAATACCAGTACGACGGCCTCTACCGCGTCGTCGTCGAACTGCTGCCGGTCCAGCACAGCTACGCCGACGTGCCGTTCCAGCGCGCGCAGATTCAGCGGCGCTATGACCTGGCCGGCAACATCGTGCGCCAGACCGACGCCAACGGCGTGGCCGCCAGCATGAGCTACGACAAGCGCTACCGCCTGGAACGGGTGACCGACCCGCTGGGCGGGCAGGTGGTCTACACCTACGACGCGGTGGGCAACAAGCTGACCGAGGAAGAACTGGTGACCGGCGTCAAGCGCGTCTACACCTACGATGCGCTCAACCGGCTGCTGACACTGACGCTCACCGCGCCTTATGCCGGGCCGGCGCAGGCGACCGCCACCTATGTCACCGCCTACGCCTACGACGACGCGGACAACGCCGTCACCATCACCGACGCCAACGGCGTCAAGAACCGGGCGGACAAGGACGGGCTGGATCGGCTCTATCAGGAAACGGCGGACGTGGACGGGCTGAACCTGACCACGACCTACTTCTACGACGGCGCCGGCAACCTCATCCAAACGAAGGACGCGCAGGGCGGCGATATCGACGTGACCTACACCTTCGACGGCCTGGGCCGCAAGCTGACCGCGGTCTTCGTGGCCACGCCCGACGACATCGGGCCAGTGGCGCAGCGCTACTTCTACGACGCCAGCAGCAACCTGGTGCGCAGCATCGACGTGCGCGGCATCGAGCGGCGCTACACCTACGACGATCTGGAGCGGCCGCTGACCCAGGTGCTGGTGGAGAGCATCACCAACGGCGGCCAGCCGCTGCTGCTGGAGGAAACCGTCTACGCGGATGTGGCCGGCGCCGATGGCCTCTACCGCGTCACCAGCTTCGACAGCATCCGCAGCCGCCGCGTCACCTACTTCGACGCGCTCGACCGGGCGGTGCGGGTGGAGGACGGCGCAGGTGCGACGCTGACTGCGGTCGCCTACCGCTACGACGGGGTGAACCTGCGCGAGCGCATCGACAAGAATGGCCTGCGCACTGTCTACAGCTACGACGCTGCCAACCGCCAGGTGCGGGTGCAGGAGTTCGACGCTGCGGGCGTGGAGCGCTCCCAGATCAGCGCGCAGTTCGACGACGCCAACCTGCGCACCCTCACCACCGACCGCCGCGGCATCGTCACCGTGGAACAGCGCGACGGCCTGGGCCGTGTCGTGCAGACGAGCCGCCGCGGGCTGGATATGGCCGCGCACTACGGCGCCGCAGAAGTGGTGCTGGAGCAGGCGCTCTACGACGGCGTCGGCAACCTGCTGGCCGCGACCGACGCCAACGGCAACGTCACCACCTACACCTACGACGGCCTCAACCGCGTCCTGACCAAGACCGAGGGCGCCGGTTCGCCGGTGGCCGCCACGACCACTTGGAGCTACGACGCGGTGGGCAACGTGCTCACGGTGAAAGATGGTCGCGCCCACGGCGGCGCCTTCGACGTGCAGCACACCTACGACGCGCGCTACCGCCGCGTGCGCACCGAAAACGCCGCGGGCGAGGCTGCAACCTATCGCTACGACGCGGCCAACAACGTGGTGCGCAGCCAGGAGGCGAACGGCGCCGCCTTCGCCACCGAGTATCGCTACGACGAGCTGGGCGCGCTGCTGGCAGTGGACGAACTACCCCGCGCCGACGCACGCACCACGGCCGGCGTCACGCGCTACTTCTACGACGCCGCGCGCAACCGCATCGCCCAGCAGGACGCCGTGGGCAACCTGGTCACCTATCGCTACGACGCCCAGGGCCGCCTCACCGATGTCTATCAGCACACCGTGGCCGGCAGCCTGTCCGACGCCAGCCAGCGCGGGACGGACCCCACCGGCGCAACGCTGCTGGCGAGCCTGGGCAGCCAGGCGACGGCGCTCCACTGGCAGTACGGCTACGACGCCGCGGGCAACAAGACGCTGATCGTCGATCCGCGCGGCCAGCGCGTGGTACAGGGCTACGATTACCTCAACCGGCTGGCGAGCAAGCGCTATCAGGACCATGCGGCGCCGAACCTGGAGTTCCAGCCCCAGGGCCTGGTCTATGTCTACGACGGCAACAACAATGTCGTCACCATCACCGAGACCAAGCGCATCTCCGGCGCGGTGGCGAGCGAGGTGGTGGCCTTCACCTACGACCCGCTGGATCGGGTGCGCAGCCGCACCCGGCGCGACTACGACAACCTCGCGGGCAAGATGCTGGCCTACGATTACGACCGCGTCGGCAACCTGACCAGCTTGACCGACGCCGACGGTGTGGCGACCACCTATGCCTACGACGCGCGCAACCGCCTCACCACGGTGACGACGGCCGCGGGCGTCACCCGCTACACCTGGTGGGAGGATGGCCTGCCCAAGAGCGTGGTCTATCCGAACAACACCCTGCGCGACCTGGGCGCGGCCGACAGCTACGACCGCGCCGACCGCCTGCGCAAGGTGCTCAACGGGACGAACCTGGCGGCGACGCCCTTCTCCACCTACGCCTACACCTACGACGCCAATGGCAACCGGCTGGCCCAGGTGGAGACGCAGCGCGACCTGGACGGCGGGCAGCCGATCACCACGACCTACGCCTACGACAACCTCAACCGGGTGGTGGCGGTGGACTATGGTGCGCGGGGCCAGGTGGAATACACCTACGCGGCCAACGGCAACCGGCTCACCGAGCGCGGCGTCGATCCGCTCAGCGGCGCCCCGCTGGACCGCAGCTACCTCTACGCGGCGCTGCCCGACAAACCGGGCGTCACCTTCGACGGCGTTAATACGCTCACCCGCGTGGTGGACAACAACGACGCCAGCCAGGTGACGCCGGGCGGGCGCGTCGCCTTCGACTATGACTTCGCCCGGATGCGCGTCAAGAAAACCGCCGCGACGGGCGAGACGCGCTATCTCTACGACGCCAGTTCGGTGGTCATGGAGTACGGCGGCGCGGGCGAGGGCTTCGCCAGCCAGGCGAAGTATGATTACGGCTACCGGCTGCTCTCGCTCACCGAGATCGACGGCGCGACCCGCGCCAGCCGCTTCTACCTGGTGGACGGCCTGGGCAGCACCGCCAACCTGACGGACGGGGCGGGCGACCTGGTGCAGAGCCTGCGCTACGACGCCTGGGGCCGCACGCTGGACAAGGTCGGCCCGGCAGAGAACCCGCGCCAGTTCACCGGCCACTACTTCGACACGGAGACGGGCCTCCATTACTTCGGCGCCCGCTACTACGACGCGGAGATCGGCCGCTTCCTATCCCAAGACCCGTACATGGGCGAGGCGAACACGCCGCCGAGCCTGCACCGCTACCTCTACGGCTACGCCAATCCGTTGCGCTTCGTCGACCTGACGGGCTACTCGTCCGAAGAGGCGAACGGCGGGCTGGCCACGGAGATGCAGTTCTCCGGCCAATCCTCCTCGGTGCGCCGCGGGGGCTACTTCTCCATGACCGCCACCGGCAGCAAGGCGCAGGCGCTGGGCATGGCCGAGTGGGTCAACGTGGAGAACAAGGCGGAGCCGATGGGCGCGGCGGCTGAGGTGAAATTCTCCGGCAGCCATCCGGCGTCGTGGGCCTATGCGGCGGACGCGTGGGCGAAGGAAACGATCAAGGGGCTGGAGAGCGATGTCCAGGAGAATCCGGGCATGCTCAACGTGCTCTACGCCACCACGGTGGCCACCGGCGCCGAGCTGGTGAGCGGCTTTGCCGACTCCCTGCGCTTTGGTGAGGGTCTGGCTGAGTGGTGGGAGACGGGCAACAAGATGGCGCTCTTCCAGGACGTCTTCCGCGGGGTGGACATCGCCACCACGCTCATGGGTGCGCCCGGCGGCGTGAGCAAGTTCGCCCGGCGCACGGCGAAGATGTGGGACAGCCTGGGCAACCTGGGCGAGGCGGGCTGGTACACCCTGGCGCGCTCGGTCAAGCGCGTCGGCCAGGAGTACGCGCCGGTGGCGATGGCCAACCAGCGCGCGCTGTCGGCCTACCAGGCCGTGGCCAAGGATCGCTACGTCTTCGGCACCCGCGCCGTGGACCCGCTGACGCGCTGGAACGCCAACCGTCTGGCCGAGGCGGGCTACATGCCCAAGGACACCTCGGTGCGCGCCAAGACGGTGGCCGGGAAAGCGGTCAAGGAAGTGGAGATCGCGCCGGGCGTAGTGGAGCATCAGATCATCCACGGCGACGACGACTTCGCCTGGGTCTACGACAAGCAGCGCGGGCGCTATCTCACCGACGACGAGTTCCAGGTGGAGATCCGCGGGCCGGTCAACAAGCTGCTGCCGCCGTCCTATCATCTGCAGCATGGGCCGCACAACACGCTGGCCACCTACTACATGCGCAAGTACAAGGGCGACATGGCGGCGGTGACGAAAGACACGGTGAACATCGGCGCGGTGGGGCCGGTGGTGGAGATGGAGTGGGATGCGCAGGGCCGCCTGATCACCAAGAAGTTCAATGCGGACGAGGCGCGGGAACGCTTCATGAACTACAAGCAGGCCGGCTGGTTCTGGAATCCGGGCTGGGACGCGACCAAGTCCTTTGCCGCGGAGGTGGGGCTGGCAGACCTGGCCAAGGCCACCGGCCGCGCAGTCTGGGACACCGCGCCCATGGCCGGCTATCTCATGCCGCCGATGCGCGGTGCGCCGGCCCGGGCCGCAGGGATGTATCTGAATGCGATCAACGGGGTGAATGTGGGGGAGAAGTAAGCGAGGGGCGAGGGGCGAGGAGCGAGGAGCGATTGGCTCCGAGCCTGAAGCGTTAGCGAGGGAAAAGGGGTGAGGGGCTTCATGCCTCTCATCCCTCTCATCTCTCTTTTTCATTTGGCAGTAACCTGCTGAGGGCGCAGCCCCGGCAAGATATGATTGGAGATGACGGCAAGCACGGTGTACGTTGAGATTGGACTGAACTCAAGACTGTGGTTAAATTGCTGCATCAATCTGGATGCGAGATCGATCTACCTGGCGATTGAAAGACGAACTATGCCCGAAGTATCCCGATTTCTTGGCATTGTGATAACCCTGTACATGGAATTGGATGAACCGCATCATCTGCCCCATTTCCATGCGCGCTATGGCGGATATCAGGCAACGTTCAGCATCGATCCGATTGCTCAACTGACAGGTGTGCTGCCGCGACGACAGCTCCGCCTGGTCGAGGCCTGGGCCGAACTGCACCAGGCTGAATTGCTCGACAACTGGCAACGGGCACAGATCGGGCATGCGCTGTTGCGTATTGAAGGGCTTCATTAGGCTCAATTGACTGGAGAGAAACAATGAGTCACCCAGTGTATGATGTCGTCGAATTCACCCAGATTGGCCCCCACTCACTGCTTGTCAGTTTCGATGACGGCTCAGAACAGTTGATCGATTTCAGTCCTGTCCTCTTTGGGGAATTGTACGGGCCGCTGCGCGATCCGGCAGTTTTTTCTCAGGTGCGGCTTGACCCCGAGCTGCGCAATCTCGTATGGCCAAATGGCGCTGACTTCGATCCCTATGTGCTGCATGAATGGCCGCGGGCTGTCAAGCAGTTGGCGCAGCGCCTGCATCAGGCCAGCGCGGAGCGGTCAGCCGTGCCGGTCTCTTGACGGGGTGAAGCATCCGCAGATTGCGCAGATGTTCGCAGATGAGTGCAATCCGGTCACGACACAACTTGCGGCGGCGTGATCGCGATGATGGCGCGCAACGCTTTGTTGGCTGTGTAGGCGCCGTTGGCGTCTTCCACACGAATTGTGTAGCCGTGTTCGCGCAAGTCCCTGGCGTATTTCCCACGCACTCCGCCAGAGAAATCATATTCGGCGCGCATCAGGCAACAGCCAACGCTGCTCGCAGCCGGTTAACACATCACCAGCTTTGATCGCCATCATCTTCCACCCAGAGCGACTGCTCCGCATACGTCACGTTTGCCATCGAGAGATCTGCCATGTCCTGCGCGCTCCACGCGTCGCTGACATCAGTGTAGGCTGGCCATATTGAGTTTGCAGGAACCACACATAGTCCCGCACTTCGGTCACTTTGTCGGCAGGCAGTGTAAACAACGCTTCGACAATCCGATCGACTTCATTCTGAAGAGACAGCTGCTCAAGTTGCGTAGACATTGGATGCGCTCTCTTTGGAAATACGCCTGTGTTGGCTGCAGCAGGATTGCCGAACCCCGGGAATTATCCGATGTTGTCTCCCGGACTGCAAAATATGACACCTGGCCAAGCCAATCCTTCCCAACTGACCAGGTGAGCACAATCCGAAATCCGTTACGCGCAGGAAGTTGTGAACGCCCAGCCGCAGATTTCACAGATTCACGCAGGTGAAGACTGCATTCCATCTGCGTGAATCTGCGTAATCTGCGGATTGTATTTGCGCCGTCATGCAATCGCCTGGTTTCTCAGTGCACTTGAGTTTTCCGCAGGTGCACAGCAAGGAGGACCGTGTTATCAAGCAGCGCGATCCTGCCGCAGCGTCTGTGGGTGAGGTGGCAAACCAGCGGCGAGCCGCCTCAACTTCCGCTTTGGCGTCAGCCAGATCAGCATGACCAACCTCCCCCAATCCCATTACTCCGCTCGCTTATCCCTGTAGCACTTTCTGTGGGGCAAAGTGCCACCGACCGCCACAGAAAAGATGATTAAATTCCTTCCGAGGCAACTGACAGGCTGGGGAGTTGCAGGGGTGGCCGACACCTCCGCAACTCCCCAGCCACAACCGGTAGAGACCGAGGTTGGGGTAGCA
>JAPKMV010000162.1 GCA_026645635.1 Caldilineaceae bacterium | reverse complement strand
GGGTCGCGGTAGGCCAGGACGAAGTTGCGCACGCGCTGCTGCACAATCGGATCTCCGGCCCACTGCGGGTCCGCCGGGTGCTGCATGATGCGGAGATATTCGCTGCACAGATACGCGACGCGCTCGCCGCAGTGGTGGGCGGCCTCGGCGGCGGTGACGGCACCGTCTTCCACAAAGGGCAGCAGCGCAGCCGCGCTTTGCAGATCGACGCTGGCGCGCCAATCATGGAGCAGCAGCGCGGCTGCGCGGCCGCGGCGGGCCTGTGCAGGCCGCTCTGCGCCGAGCGCGGCGATGAAACGTTGGCGCTGCGGCGGCAAAATGCTGTCGAAGGCAGCCGCTGTCTCCTCTGCGCCGACCTTGCCGCCGTTCGCCTTTCTGTTGTTGGTTGCGCCGCTATTTGCCTTTCCTTCAGCGGCGGCGCTTTGCACTGGCTTGCCCATCGGTTCTCTTTCCATCCACCGCAGTTGCGTACATCTTCATCTAGCGGACTTACACAACTATTTTCCACAAAAATCAAAATTCCACAAAATTAGGTATTGACATTGTGTATTTTGTGTGCTACCATGTGTGTGTAAGTGAACGGCAGCGATACACACAATATACACTAGATTGTGATGACTCGCAAGCACATCGGGAGAACAGGCAAACGGGAGGCAACCATGATGACGATGAACGATGTCTACGTGGCGCAGGAACGCTACGATGACATGCGCCGAGAGGCGGAACGAGAGAATGCAGTCGCACGGATGATGGCCGGTCGCGCGGCTCCCCGCAGCCTGATGGCTGGGTTGGTCGAGCAGATGCGCCAGGCCGTGCGGAGCGTGCAGGTGGCCACGGGTCGCCTGGTCGTCCAGCAGTAACGAACGAACGCAGGATACGATTACACAAACACACGGAGGGGTTATGAATCCGTTGCAACAGGCAGAACTCGCTCGGCTCCAGCACCAGGAATTGCTCCGGCAGATGCACGAGCAGCGCTGGTCGCACATGAGTGGAAAGCCGAGTCTATGGCAGCGTTTGCAGCAGAGCTTGCAGCGCCGCCCGCAACTCGCAGCGCAGCCCGGCTTCAAGCTGGCCGCATCGAAGTAACTATATGGCCACCCGATCTGAGGGTCCCCGACCTCAGCCAAGCGAATAAACCGCCTGTCCGGCATCTTCGGACGGGCGGTTTGTTTTTTGTGCCCTGTAATTTGGATGCATCTCCAACCATCTTTCGTGTATACTGTTGCCACGGCATCACATCTATCGCCTTTGGCGCCGATGTCTTCACCCGCACACTGGTTTGAGAGAGTCTCATGCCCGGATCACCGCCAGCCAACGCCAATCCCTTCTATTTCGGCGGCAAGATCACCGACCCCACGCGCTTCGTCGGGCACGCCGCCGAGCTGCGCTTCATTGTGCTCTGCCTGGACGAATTCGAGGCGCTGCTGGAAAGACCCCAGGAATTTGACAACGCATTCTACGATGCCCTGCGCGCGTGGATGGACGATCAACTGCTGATGCTGGTGGTGGCTTCAGCGCAGCCGTTGACCTACTACGGCGGCCGCCACCGCTTTGTCTCCCGCTTCTTCAACCTGGGCAATACGACCTATCTGGACGAGTTCCAGCGCCTGGATGAGGTGATTGCGGCCACCGGCAGCCGGGCGGCGCTCAACTTCCTGCGCGACACCATCGAGCATCGCCGGCGCTGGCGTCTGCTGCTGGCCGGTTCGGTCGCTGCCGATGAGATGGCCGCGTACTGGAGTGACACGCTGATCAATACCCGCCGGCTGCACATCAGCTATCTGCGAACAGAGGAAGCGCGTGAGTTGATCGAACATCCGCTGCCCGGCTTTGAGCAGCAAATGAAGTATGAACCGGCGGCAGTTGCGGCGATTCTGGAACTGACCCACGGCCAGCCCTTTCTGGTGCAACTGCTCGGCGCCGAACTGGTGGATCGGCTCAACCTTGCCCATCGCCGCTGCGCCGTCGCCGACGATGTCGAGGCCGTGCTGAGCGATGCTTTTGCCCACGCCTCCGACTAATTCCAGGAGATCTGGGACAGCGTGAGCGCTACTGAGCAAAGTTTGCTGCTGGGGGTCGCCACTGGTGCAGCCAATGGCGGCGATCCCCAGGGTGCTGCGCGGCTGGTGCGCCGCGAGTTGCTGGAACCGGTAGACGGTGCGCTGCGCTTTCAGGCGCCGCTGGTGGCGCGCTGGTTCCAACGAAAATCGGCGGAAATGAACGCGCTTGACGCCTCCCACGAAAATTCTGCTTGAGGAAACCGACGATGAACCCTACGGCATTTTCTGCTGCCACAAGCGGGCGCGTGATCCAGGTTGGCCAGGGCGATCTGGCTTACTGGGCATATGTTCCCAATCCTCTGCCCCCGGAACTGGCGCCCAACTGGCCGCTTGCCGCCCTCAATGCAGCGGCGGAGCGCGCCGTTGGGGAACTGGCCGGCTTGGGGCGTATGTTGCCAAACCCGAATCTGTTCATCCGTCCTTTTCTTCGGCGCGAGGCCGTGCTCTCCTCGCGCATCGAGGGCACGCAGTCGGACCTGACCGATCTGTACCTGTATGAAAGTGGGCAATTGGCGTTGCCTGGTTTGGCGCCAAATGATCCGGCACTGGTGGACGTGCGCGAAGTCTATAACTACGTCCAAGCACTTGAATACGGTTTGGCGGAGTCGGCGCAGATGGGTGTCAATCTCTGGCTGCTGCGCGGCATGCATCGCTTGCTCTTGCAGGGGGTGCGTGGCCAATACAGCACGCCAGGTGAATATCGCACCACACAGAACTGGATCGGTGGTGGTACGATCAACAATGCCGTGTTCGTACCACCACCAGCAATTGAGTTGCCGGCGGTATTGGAAGCATTGGCGGTTTATCTGCAAGAAGAGGATGACTTCCCGCCACTCGTGCGGTTAGCCTTCATCCATTACCAGTTTGAGGCGATACACCCATTCCTTGATGGCAACGGACGGATCGGGCGGCTCCTGCTCTCCCTGCTCGTGGTCCACTGGGGGCTATTGTCCTTGCCCTTGCTGCATTTGAGCGCATATCTCGAGCAGCGTCGCCAGTCCTATTATGACCTGCTGTTGGGCGTCAGCCAGCGCGACGGCTGGCAGCTTTGGGTGGAGTTTTTTCTGGAGGGCGTCAGGTATCAGGCCCAAGATACTGCGGCGCGCATCAAGCAGATTCAGGACTTGCAGCATAAATGGCACAATCTGCTCTACGCCCACAAGGAATCGGCTTCTGCAATCAGGCTGACCGATTCTCTTTTTGAGAACCCGATCGTAACAGTCTCCCGTGCCCAGGCGATTCTGGGGATGACTTACCGTGGCGCGCAGCGGGTTGTGACAACCCTGATTGAACACGGAATACTCACTGCGTTTGATGAACGTAAGTACGACAGGGCGTACATGGCCAGGGACGTTCTCTTGGGAATATTTGGCAACGAGACGCGGTGAAACTGTACTAATTTTCAAATCAGTACAGTTTCACCGCGGTAATGTGTACTGCTCTCCTATTTGATAGCCCCGCTTGCAACCCCATCACCAGGTAAACAACCTCCGCGCTCCAATTTTCAGGTTACCTTCCACGACCCATTTGTGCATTCTTGCACAAACATGACACCTGTCCCGACCATTCCGGGACATTCGCCCCGTTAGCAGGCAGACGATGCAGCCTATGCTGTAAATGCAATCAGATGCAGCAAATGTGACTGAATGCACAGTTTGCCGGACTCGAAAGACAAATGGTTCGTTTTGAGTAAGAACTAAAGCATCATGACCGAATTTCTGACCACCCGCCAGCTACAAGAGATTCTCCACGTCGACCGCACCACGATCTACCGCATGGCCGACGACGGGCGCATCCCCGCCATGAAGGTGGGCAGCCAGTGGCGCTTTCCCCGGCGCTCCATCGAGGGCTGGCTGCAAACACAAAGCCCCGTGGGTGCGACCGTGGACGAGGCGCCGCAGGCAAACGGCTCCGATTTGAGCAAACTGCTGCCGGCGGAATGCGTACAGCGCATCCAGGACACCTTCGCCGACATGCTCGGCGTGATGATGGTGGTCACCGACCTGCACGGCGAGCCGGTGCTCCAGGTGAGCAACCCCTGCGGCCTCTTCACGCTGGCCGAAACCTTCGCCACGGTGCGCCAGCAGTGCCGTCAGGAATGGGCGGCGCTGGCCAATCAGCCCAGTTTGCAGCCCGTGATGACCCAGGGGCACCTCGGGCTGCTCCACACCCGCGCGTTGGTGCGCGTCGGCAGCGAGATCAAGGCGATGCTGGTGGCGGGGGGCATTGCGCCGCAGGCCTGGCCGCCGAGCGACCTGCAGGTGGCGCGCATGGCCGAGTTGCTGAGCACACCCGAGGCGGTCGTGCGCCAACGGCTGGCGGAAACCTATGTGCTGACAGCCGCCGAACAGCAGCGGCTCCTGGGTTACATGCAGCGTATCGCCGACATCGTGGCGCACATCATGACGGAGCGCCTCGTGCTGTTCAACAAATTGAGCCATATCGCGGAGTTGTCGCGCATCTAGCTTTTGAAGGAGTGATTGTATGAAACGCCTGTTGATTCTCGGCGGCGGCACTGCCGGCACCATGGTGGCAAACCGGCTAGTCAGCGCCCTTGACATGGACGACTGGAAGATCACAGTGGTGGACCAGGATGAGGTGCACTACTACCAGCCTGGCTTCTTGTTCATCCCCTTTGGCACCTACGGCAAGGCCGACGTGATGCGCCCGAAGCGCGACTATCTGCCGCGCGAGGTGGAAGTCGTCATTTCGCCCATCGAGCTGATCGACCCGGCGCAGAAGAAAGTGACGCTGGCCAAGAACAAGCAAGTGCTCAGCTACGATTATCTGATCATCGCCACCGGTTCGCGGGTCGTGGCGGATGAGACGCCCGGCTTGACCGAGCACGAGTGGCGCAAGTCGATCTTCGACTTCTACACGCCGGATGGCGCGGTGGCGCTGCACAACTTCCTGCGTTCGTGGCAGGGCGGCCGGCTGGTGCTCAACGTGGCCGAAATGCCGATCAAGTGCCCGGTGGCGCCGCTGGAGTTCCTCTTCCTGGCCGACGCTTTCTTCCAGGAGCATGGCCTGCGCGACCGCGTGGAACTGACCTACGCCACGCCCCTCTCGGCGGCCTTCACCAAGCCCATCGCCGCCCAGCAGTTGGGTGCGCTGCTCGAAGAGAAGAACATCAAGCTGATCACGGACTTCAGCATCGCGCAGGTGGACCCGGACGCCAAGACGATCAGTTCCTATGACGGCCAGACGGTGGAGTTCGACCTGCTCGTCTCGGTGCCGGTCAACATGGGGTCGGCGGTGATCGACCGTTCGGGCCTGGGCGACGACCTGGGCTTCATCCCCACCGAGAAGCACACGCTCAAGGCGAAGGAGATGGACGACGTCTTTGTGCTGGGCGACGCCACCAACCTGGCCAGTTCCAAGGCCGGCTCGGTAGCCCATTTCCAGGTGGATGTCTTCGTCGAGAACTTCCTGCGCTATGTGGATGGGCTGGAACTGCTGCCCACCTTCGACGGCCACGCCAACTGCTTCATCGAATCGGGCCACGGCAAGGGCTTCCTGATCGACTTCAACTATGACGTGGAACCGCTGCCCGGCATGTTCCCCATGCCCGGCATTGGGCCTTTCAACCTGCTCAAACAGTCGCGCATGAACCACTGGGGCAAGATGATGTTCCGCTGGACCTACTGGAACGTGCTGCTCAAGGGCAAGGAACTGCCGATCCCGGCGCAGATGAGCATGGCCGGCAAGTGGCAGCGCTGAGCGTGCCGCAAGCAGGGAAGGAGAATGCGATGAGCACCGTAGTGATGGATTCAGCAGTGGCGCCGATGACGGGGCGCACCGATCAACTTACGCAGATCGACCAGAAGCTCGACCTGCTCACCCAGAGCATGCAGGTGATGGCGCAACAGGTGAATTACCTGATGGTCGAAGCCGAGGATAACCGGCGTCGCCAGCGCATGTGGGAAGATCTCTTCGCCGACATGCAGCCGATTGTGAAAGAAGTCTACAATCTGGCCGAAGAGCAGATGGAAGAGATGCAGGACTTTGTCCAACTGGACGACGTGCTGGCATTGGCGAAGCGGCTTGCCCGCAACACCCGCACTTTGAACGAGATGATGGACATGCTGGAGAGCGCCCGGGACTTTGTGCAGGACGCCGCACCGCTGACCAAAGAGATGGTCACTGCCGCCACGACTCAACTGGAAACGTTCGAGCGCAAGGGGTACTTTGGCTTCGCCCGCCAGGGCATGTACGTCATGGACCAGGTCGTCACCTCCTTCAGCGAGGACGATGTCCGGCAGTTGGGCGACAACGTGGTGCTGATCCTCAACACCGTGAAGCAGTTGACCCAGCCGGAGATGATGGAGATGATCTCCAACCTGACGCAGGGCTTCCATGAGGCAGAGCATCAGGCCGAGGCTGGCAAGCTGGACACGGGCATGTTTGGCCTGCTCAAGACCATGCGCGACCCGGAGGTGCGCCGCGGGCTGGCGATCACGCTGGAGACGCTGCGCCGGGTGTCGGCGCAGGCGCCGCGGCGGCCGGCCTAGGCAGTCAATTGTTCAGGATGCTGGGTCACGCAAAGACGCAAAGGCGCAAAGACGAGACGCCTGCACACGACTGGGCGGACGGCTGACCGGCTTGATAAGACAAGATTCAAACGTAGCAAAAACGACTGTACGTGATTACGAAAGGAAATCGACCGATGTTGACCAAAGAATTGACCGTAGCGATGGATGCCGAAGGCTTCATGACCAACCCGGCGGAGTGGACGCCAGAGATTGCCGAGGCGATGGCCGTCGAAGAGGGCATTGCGCCGCTCACCCCGAAGCACTGGCAGGTGATCAACTGGGTGCGCGAGGAAACCGTGAAGAGCGGCGAGTTCCCCTCGCTGCGCGCGATCAGCAAGCGCTCCGGCGTGGACACCAAGGAACTGTACGAACTCTTCCCCAAAGGCCCGGCGCGCAAGGTCGCCCGCTGCGCAGGAATCTCACGCAAAGGCGCAAAGACGCCAAGAGAAAGCACTTTGCGCCTTTGCGTCTTAGCGTGACTTATTGAAATCAACAGGAGAACCACAATGTCTGACGAACGCAAGCTGGCGATTATCTGCTCCAAAGGCAGCCTGGACATGGCTTATCCCGGTCTCGTGCTGGCCAACGCTGCCCGCATGATGGGCATCGAAGCCGATCTCTTTTTCACCTTCTGGGGCATGGAC
>JAPKMV010000161.1 GCA_026645635.1 Caldilineaceae bacterium | reverse complement strand
ACCAGGTGTGGCTGCTGCGTTCGCCGATGCGGCAATAGGTGATGACGCCGTCTTCCGCCTTCAGCCCCTGCTCCTGCTCGTAGATCGCGCGCAGGTCGTCGGCGCTCTTGAAGGTGCCGTCCGGATTGGCTGCCCGCGCCCAGGGAACGCTCTTGGCGCCGGGGATGTGGCCGCCGCGCAGCGAACCTTCCTGCGGATAGTCGGCCATGTGCAGCAGTTCCCCCTTGAACTCGGCAGGGCTGCGCACATCCACCAGCGGCTTGCCGGCAACGATCTGCTTGAGCACGTCGTCGCGGAAGGCGCGGATGGCGGCGTCATCGCGGGTGGGCAGCGGATAGTTGCTGCGCGGATAGCTGGGGCGTTCGCGTGACAACTCGCGGCCTTCGGCGATCCACTTGGCGCGGCCACCGTCGAGCAACTTCGCGTTGGTGTGGCCGAACAACTGAAAGACCCAGAACGCATAGGTGGCCCACCAGTTGTTCTTGTCGCCGTAGAAGATGACCGTGGTCTCCGGTGTGATGCCATGACGGCGCATCAACTCAGCAAACTTGGCCGAGCTGATGTAGTCGCGCACCAGCGGGTCGTTGAGGTCATTGTGCCAGTCGATGTTGACCGCGCCGGGGATATGGCCGGTCTCGTAGAGCAGGACATCCTCGTTGCTTTCGGCGAGGCGCACATCCGGGTCATGCAGATGGTCGGCCAGCCAGGCGGTGCTGACCAACACATCCGGTTGGGCATAGCTGCTTGTTTCGCTCATATTTCTCTCCTCGATGATTCTCCTATTCGATTGCACATTTGCTGGCGCTATCCTACACAGAGGTCGCTGCCGGTGCTGTGACATAGCGTACTGAAAAGTTGGTTCTCTGCCAAGCCGGGGCGACCATCGGCGGCAGATTGCGACAATTCCGCGCCCGGTGGCATACTATCTTGTCCGTGATGTGAAAATCGCTCACGCCAAGTCGCAAAGACGCCAAGTCGTACAAGGCGCCATTAGGGCATAATGCCTATCCTGAAATATTAGACTTTATCGGGAATAGCCTTTTGTCACGCAAAGACGCTAAGTCGCAAAGGGTTTATCTCCTGGCGTCTTTGCGCCTTTGCGTGAGATTCCTTATCACCGATAAAGTCTATTGACTCTGGTTGATCAGCGGCAGGTAGATGGCTGGCGCAAGCACTGCGCCCGCAGCCGGGTCGCTCTCGATCGGCTCTGCTTCGGGCGGAGCAATCGGTGCAGGATCTTCCACCGGCGCCGCTTCACCTGCCGGCGGCCTCGTGATCAGCGGCAGGAAGGCGCGCACATCAAGCTGACCGCCTACACGCACCGGCCCATGCCGGATATTGGCGCCGTCGCTGCGCAGTTCCTCCAGCCAGTAGTAGACCACGGTCTCTCTGGGCAGCGGCGCCAGGTCCTCGTAGCGATAGGCGAAGCCGTCCAGCCCTTCCGCCCCCTGCGCCGCCAGCGGTTCGCCGGTAATGCGCTCACCCTGAGTTGCGGCGTCCGTGCCGCGGTGCAGGTGGAAACCATAGAGACCAATTTCGTTGAACGTCTGCCAGGTGAGCTGCACGCGATCTGCCAGCGCCTCGGCCGCGAAGCCCCCGACACTGACCGCGGTCGGCACACTGTTCACACCGACAATGGGCGTGCCCTGTAGTTGGAAGATCGTCGGCGAGCTGGCGTTGGTCAGGGTGAAGACCAGCGTACTCCCACCGCCATCGAACGTGACAGTTCCAGAGACCGGCTGCCAGGCGCCGTTCTCGCACCAGAAGGGCTGCGGCCGGGTGGCCAGCGTGTCGGAATAGCGCAGGGTGACGACGATCATGTCGCCGTCGGCCGCGCCATCCACCATCACATCCACGTAAGGCGTGATCAACTCGCCGGGTGCGCCGGCTACACACGGGTTGCCCGCAAAGACACTCCAGCCTATGACCGGCTCGCCTTCGCCGATCTTGACCACTTCGATCAGGTTGCCGATCAGATTGCCCACCGTGTAGACGCCGCTGCCCGTCGGCTGGATTGCGCCCGCCACCGGCTGCGCCGCCGCCCCCACATAGAGATAGCCGCTGTCGGTAATCGTGGTCGCCGCGGCCAGCATCCCGTCGATCTGCACCACCGTGTCGGTTGTCGGCGCCGTGTAGAGCACCGCCGCGCGACCGCTGGCGTCGGTGGTGGCGCTGGCCGGATTCAGGCTGCCGCCGCCGCTCACCACGGTGAAGCTGACGACCTGACCCGCCTGCGCCGGGATCACCGTGGCGCTGATGGCGACGGTCGCGCCAGGCAGCGCGCCGGGCTGCGCCGGATGCACGATGAGCTTTCGGGCGCCGAAGGTGGCGGTGATCGCCTTGCTGCTGTCCAGCGTCAGCGTAACCGGGTTCGCTGCGCCGACAACCGCGCCAGTCCACCCGGTGAAGAACCAGGCCGGGCTGGCCGTCGCCGCCGTCGCCGTGACCACGTCGCCGTAACGATAGCTTGCCTGGGCCGGGTCGAGCAGCACGCTGCCGCCGCCCACCGCCGCCGTGGTGATCGTGTAGGCGTCCTGGGTGAAGGTGGCGGTGAGCGCCTTGTTGCCGTCCAGCGTCACCGCCAGCGGATTGGCCGCGCTTGCCACATCCCCCGACCAGCCGGCGAACGACCAGCCCACAGCCGCCGTTGCCGTCACCGGCACAACTGTACCGGAGAAGTAGGTGCCGGCTGTGGGCGTGACCGCGCCGCTGCCGACGATGCTCACAGCCAGGTTGACGGGCTGCGGCATGGCGCTGGCAGTGAACTCGCCCAGTGAAAGTGCGCCCAGATTGCCGGCCAGGTCTGCGGCCACCACCGCGGCCTGATAGACGCCGGTCTGGTCGAAGAAGTACGGCGCCATCCACCCCGGGCCGACGAAGCTCGCCGGGACGACGGTGCTGCTGCCATCAGGCCGCACCAGGAAGATGTTCACGGCAGCGACGCCGCCGCCGTCTGTGACGGTGCCGCTGGCGAGCACGGCTGCGGTGGGCGAGAGCACGATGCCGGGGTTCACGCTCCATGCGCCGAACTGCGGGATGACCGTGTCCACCATGACCGTGCGACTCAGCGGCTGGCTGGCGTTGCCGGCGAGGTCGTAGCCGATGAAGGCCAGGGTCTTGGTCACGCCATCGTCCAGATTGGACGCGAAGTGGGTCCAACTGGCGTCGGGCAGCACGCTTTCTGCTGCGCACAAGGCGTTGGGATCGTCCGGGCACAGGAGGACATTGCCGGCCGCCAGCGTATCGGTCAGCGTGCCGCTGAGCGCGCGTTCCCTCGCGTTGAGCCACCCGTCATCCAGGGCGCTCACGGTGCTTGCAGAGAAGGCAAGCTGTGGTGGGGTTGCATCCACGACAGCCGGCATGGTCTCGCTCCAGGCGCTGTTGCCGTTGGCATCGGTGGCCCGGGCGCGGAGATTGATGACCGTGCCGTCGGCGGCGGCGCCCGCGTCCCAGGTGCAGTTGTAGCCGCCGGTGGCCAGGCCGGTGGCAGTGCAGGCGATCAGTGCGCCGCCGTTCACTTCCAGCTCGAAGGCGTCGATGGGTGAATCATCCTGGGCAAAGCCCGTCACGGTGTTGCCGCCGGGAACCACATAGCTCACCGCCAGCGTGACGCTAACCGGCGGCGTCGTGTCCACGGTGTAGGTGAGGGTGTCGAGCAGGTAGGGGCGGTGATAGCTGTCCGCCACCGTCAGCGCCACCGCGCCGTTTGCGTTCACCGTGCCCAGGAGCGTCAGGGCAACTGTGCCGCTGGGCGCCAGGTTCGCCGCCACCTGCGGCGCGTTCGTCAAGGCCACCCCGCCCGTGCCCGCGCCGTTGACGGTCAGCCCCGGCAGGGTGGCGCTGCCCACATTCAGGGCCGTCACGGTGATGCTGACGGCGTCGCCTACGCCTACGAACTGCGCCGGGTCCGGGTCGGCCGCGACCATCAGCTCGAGTTGTGTGTCGGCCCACACGCCGGCCGCGGGAATGATGCCCGCACCCAGGCTGGCGAATTCCACGTACTGCGCCCAGGGGCGGCCCAGATTCTGGTCGGGTGCAGTGGCCCAGACTTCCGCCGTGCCCGGCTGCGTCGCCACGCCCAGCACCCGCACTGTCGTCGCAGCAGGATCCGTGATCCCCAGGTCGGCGAAGGGCAGCAGGACATCGTTGCTGCTGCCGCTGTTCAGCGCGGCAAGCTCAGCCTGGAAGGTCCAGCCGCCGCTGTAGACATAGAGTGTGGGGGTGATGCCGCCGGCCATGCGCACCATGTAGTTGGCGCTGAAGGGCAGCACGCCGGATACGGGCGCGCCAGCCGGGTTGAACAGGTCGGTCGCACCGCCTGCGCCCACACCCAGATAGAAGTAGAGATCGCCCCCGCTGGTGAGGTCAAAGCCATCCCAGCGCAGCCGCAGCGCGTCAGCGTCCCAGCCGGCGAAGAGTTTCTGCACGCCCTGCGCGGCGGTGGACATCTGCCCCACCTGCTTGCCACCGCTCTCCACCCAGTTCTCCTGGGCCAGGTTGGCGATCAGATCGGGCGTGGCGGCGGTGTCGAAGTAGAAGGGACCCTGGCTGACGACGGTCTGGTTGCCGTTGACATCGACGGCTGCCACGTGGGCGTACAGAGCGCTGCCTTCGGGCGCACTTTGGTCGTGGGCGCCGGCGCCGGGGCCATAGGCTGCAAGCACGGCCAGCGTGGTCGTGGGCGCAGCGGTCCAGCCGGCGTGGACGCTGGCCGTGCCGGTGATGGCCGGCCAGGTCAGGCGCACATTCAGCTCGGTGATGACCTGGGAGGGTGAAATCAGCGCGCCGCTGCTCACCAGGCTGGCCGTGCTGGCGAAGAGCGCCGGCGGCATCACATCCACCAGCACGTTGGCTGCTGCGTCAGCCGTGCGCCCGCCTTTGTCCGTGGCGCGCACCTGGATGGCCAGCGTGCCGCCGTCGGGGTCGGCCAGCGTCTGTGGCGCCATCGCCAGCGACCAGTCGCCGCCGTCAAGCTGCGCCAACTGCCAGTCGCCGCCGTCGAGGCTCACCTCCACCCGAGCGACCCGGCTGTCATCCGCGGCCGTGCCGTGGAGCAGGTAGCTGCCGTTGCTCGCCAGCACCGCCACGGTGATGGTCTCGCTGACGACCGTCACCGCCGGGCCGGCGAGATCGACGTAGACGACATTGGCCAGGCTGGTGGCAGTCACGCCCAGGCTGTCGGTGATGACCGCCGTCAGGCTGTAGACGCCGGCCTGAGGTGGCGTCCAACTCACGGGCCAGATGGTGTCGGTGGTGCTCACGGGCGCCGTGTAGCCGTCGATGACAGCGTCGTCCACGAGCAAGGCCGCGCCGTCGATGCCCCCTTCGGCGTTCAAGCCCACTGCCACGGTGACGGCCTGCGTCGTGGTCAGAACGGCGCCGTCCACAGGATCGATTACCGCGGCGCTGCGCTGGGGAGCTTCGTGGCCGGGCGGCACGGCCGCACCGCCCACAGGCGGTTCGATGGCAAGCGCGTTGGGGTTGCGGCTGGTGAGGACCAGGCCGTAGTTGCTGTTGCAGAGGCTCACACCCAGGCCGGAGCCGGAGGTAACGCGCACGAAGTAGCTGCCGCTGGTCGCGGGCATGATCACAAGCTGGTTCGGGTCGGTGCGCACGGGCGCCGCATTGACGCCGGTGAAGATTGTGAGCGCCACGATCTGCGCCGGGTCGACCGGGATGGCGGTCAGCGTGTAGTGCAGCCCGGCGGTGAGCACCAGCTCCTGCCAGTCGGCGTCGTCGACCCTGTCGAAGGTGTGGCCGGCGCTGCTGCCTGCGGCCACGTCGAAGAGGCTGGCAGTGAGGGCGCTGTCGTCGTCCTCGAAGGGGTCCACAGTGGGTGTGCAGACCGCGGCGGTATCGACCACGGCGATCTGGCTGCCGCCGGTTGCGCCGGTCGGCGCGCCGTCGCCGGGCTGCGGGTCAGGCGTGGGCGACGGTGCGGGCGGCGCCGGCGGGTCAGGCGGCAGACCGTTATCGACACAGACCTCCAGGCTCCAGCCGAAGAGATCGCCCATGGTGTCGCCCTCATCGCTGTAGGCGTCGCTGTCGGGATCGGAAGCATAATCGTCGGTGACGTAGAAGGTCCAGACGCCGCTGCTCGCCTTGCCGGCGAAGGGCGCAAAGCTGTTGCGGCTGGGCCGGAAAGTCCCGCCGTCCTCGGGGAATTGGGGCGGCGCCAGGCCCGGGATCGCCCAGTCGTCGATGGACAACTGGCAGTTGCCGCCGCCGCAATAGATATAGCTGCCGTAGTCGTCGAAGGCGAACAAGTCAACGCTCGTGCCGTCGGGCGCACCCAGGCCGAACGAGAGATTCCACAGCGCGCCGTGGTCGAAGGTGATGTCTTTCAGCCCGACCCAGGTGACTGTGCCGCTCACCGGCACGGTCACAGTCGAGGCGACGGTCATCAGGTTGCCGATATGCCGCGGCACATCGCTGCTGGGGTAGACCGCGCAGGTCCAGTTGTTTGGCGGCGTCGGGCGCACTGGTGCACGGGTGATCTGCACGTCGATTTCGTAGGGCAAGTTTTCACTCACCCGCTGCTGCGTGTTGACCCCCAGGAGGAAGTCGCCGGCTGTAGAAACAATGACATCATAAGGTTCTGTGATCTCACCAAAGCCGAAGTCGGGAGCCTGCACGACAACATTCATGTTTACTGTGTTGCCGCTGCTGTTCGTTCCGTTCGTCAGCAGCCGCGGCGTGATGCGGATGCGGTCGCCGACGCCCAGAGCAAAGCTGTACCAGTCCTGGTCGTTGGTGTCGCACAGCATGGTGCGCAGGGTTGTCGCTTCGGCGCTGATCACCGACGGATTGCTGTAGTACTCGTTGTTCGGCTCGTAGGGGTCGAGGCCGGTGCAGGCCGGCGTGCTCAGCCGCAGTTGGTATTGGGACGTGGTCGGCGCCAGGTAGGGATCCCAGACCACCAACGTCCAGCGGCCAGCGGCGGTGAGCGGGATGCTGTCGCCGTAGGTGATCCACGAGCCGGGGAAGATGCCGGTGACATACTCGCCCGCGGGGTTGTAGACCGTGACGTAGTAGTCGGCCGGGCGCACGGGCAGTTCGATCTTCAGGTTCATGCCCACCGTGCCGGTGAAGGCGTAGGTATCCTTGTCGCCGCCGTAGCAGAGCGCCGCGGTGATCGTCTCGCCGACCGTGATCTCCGTGGCCGTGGCGCGGGTCTGGTTACCCAGCACGCCAGGCTGGTCGTAGGCATCGTAGGGGGCGCAGGCGTCGGGCGGTGGCGGCGGTG
>JAPKMV010000160.1 GCA_026645635.1 Caldilineaceae bacterium | reverse complement strand
GGTGCTGCTGGTTTCCGCCGACCTGGCCGAGGTGATGAGTCTCGCCGACCGCATCGCCGTGATGTACAAGGGGCAGATCGCCGCCATTGTTCCCAATGGGCCGGACCTGACCGAGCAAGAACTGGGTCTGTACATGCTTGGCGTCAAGACGCAGACGCCGGAAGAACTTGCAGCGCAAAGTTAACCCTGATTGAAGGGCGAAACGCCGGGATGAAGAACAACAAAGCGTTGGTTGAGATCGTGCGCATCGTCGTGGTGGTGCTGATCGCCCTGGCGATCGGCTTTGTGATCACGGCCATCGTGAGCGAAGAGCCGGTGGCGGCCTACACTGCGTTTCTCACCGGCCCGCTGCCCAGGATCTCCTTCGAGAACGGCTTCACCATTACCAACATCAACCGGTTTGGCAACTGGATGGAGGAGAGCACGACGCTCATCCTCCTCGGTCTGGCAGTTTCGCTGGTCTTCCGTGCGCGGCAGTTCAGCCTGGGCGCGGAAGGGCAAATGCTGCTCGGCGCGCTGGCCACTGCCATCATCGCCGTCCACGCGCCGCTGCCCGCGCCCTGGCATTTGATCCTGGCGCTGGTGGCGGCGGGCACGGTTGGTTTTCTCTGGGGCCTCATCCCCGGTCTGCTCAAAGCCTACCTGGCCGTCGATGAGATCGTCAGCACGCTGATGCTCAACGTGATTGCGCTCCAGCTTTCGGACCTGCTGCTGTTCAACTGGCTGCGCGACCCCAATGCCGGGTTCATCGCCACGATCTCCTTCCCGGAATCGGTGGTGCTGCCGCTGCTGATTCCCGGCACCCGCGTTTCGCTGATGATTGTGATCATGCTGGTGGCCGTGGCCGCCACCTGGTTCTTGATGGAGCGCACGCCCTTCGGCTACGCGCAGAAGATGCTCGGCGCCAACCGCAAATTCGCCGAGTATGGCGGCATCAACACCAAACGGGTGATTGCGCTGAGCATGGCGATCAGTGGCATCCTGGCGGGTCTGGCCGGCGCACACCTGAGCTTGGGGCTGCTCAAGCGACTCACGATCAACCTGTCGTCCGGGCTGGGCTTCGAGGGCATCGTCGTGGCGCTGCTGGCGCGCAACAATCCGTGGCTGGTGCTGGTAGCCGGCCTCTTCTACGGCTATCTACGCACCGGCGCCCAGATCATGGAGCGCTCGTCCGACGTGACGCGCGAGGTCGTGCTCATCATCCAGGCGATCATCATCCTGTTGATCACCGCCGAGCAGCTCTTTCCCCGCGCCCAACGCTGGTGGCGCGAACGCCGCGGCGACGGAGAGATGGTGATAGACCGCGGATGAGACGGATTTGGCGGATTCACGCGGATTTTCTTTTATCCGCGTAAATCCGCCGCATCCGCCCAATTCGCGAGCTAACACAGTACAAGGCCGCAGCGACGGGGAGATGGTGATAGACCGCGGATGAGACGGATTAGGCGGATTCACGCGGATTTTCTTTTATCCGCGTAAATCCGCCGCATCCGCCAAATCCGCGGTCTATCACATGACAGTTGTAGGAGTCAAGCGATGTCGATCGAGACCGTTTTGCAGAGCATCTTTTCCGTCGCGTTCATCGCCACGGTGATCCGCGTCTCCACGCCGATCATCCTGCCGGCGATGGGCGGGCTGCTCTCCGAATTGGGCGGCGCGATCAACATTGCGCTGGAAGGCATCATGCTCGCCGCGGCGTTCACGGGTGTGATCGTCAGCGGCTTTGCGCCGCAGTGGCTGCCCGGGGCGCCGCCTTGGGCTTATGCCGGGCTGGGCGCGCTAGCCGGCGTGCTCGTGGGCATGGCTATGGGCTGGCTGATCGCCTTCTTCCATCTCGAACTCAAGACCGACATCATCCTCACCGGCCTGGCCATGAACATCCTGGCCGCAGGCGGCACGGTCTTCCTCATGTTTTCGCTGACGGGCGACAAGGGCAGCACGTCGACGCTGGCCAGCGCGCGGCTGCCCGCGCTGGAGATTCCTCTGGTCAACAACCTCCCGGTGCTGGGCACGCTGCTCAACGGTGAAAACGGCGCGGGCTACAACATCATGAGCTACATCGCCTTTCTGCTCGTGGCTGTGATCTGGGTCTATCTCTACCGGATGCCCGCGGGCGCGCATCTGCGCGCCACGGGCGAAATGCCCGACGCTGCGCAGTCGGTGGGCATCGACGTGCGCCGCACCCGCTATTGGGCGCTGGTGGCGAGCGGCTTCTGCGCCGCGCTGGGCGGCCTCTATCTGAGCATGGGCTACCTGAGCATCTTCCAGGCCAACATGACCGCGGGCCGCGGCTTTATTGCGCTGGCCGTGATCTACCTGGGCAACCGCAACCCCATCGGCACGCTGATCGCGGCGCTGATCTTTGGCACGGCATCGGCACTGGGCGCGCAGTTGGGCACGCTGGCTGTCCCGCCCCAGCTCATCGAGATGATCCCGCCCACGGTGACGATTGCCGCGCTGATCCTCTACAACCTGCGCCGGCAGGCGCGCGCCGCGGCAGCCGCACGGAAGTTTCAGGAGCAGGCCGAAGCAGGGGTCAAGGCGTGAAATTGAGAGATTGGAGATTGGGTGAATTACGAGAATTGGTGGCAGAAGATTGAGCCGGCGGCGAGCGCGGCGCTGACGGAGTTGTGGGTGCCGGTGGGGCTGCCGGGGCATGCCGGGACGCGCAAGCATACGCGGCGGGCGCTGCTCGACGCCCGCTTCGGCGCGGATGGCTGGCGCACCGACCACTATGTGCGCGGCAAGTTGATCCCCAAAGCCGCGGCTCTGGCCGAGTATGAAGAGTGCTACCGGGTCTTTCTGCGCAGCCAACCGGCGCTCGTCGACTGGCTGACAACCTGGTGCGGCAACGTCTACGACGACAATCCGACCAACGTCCATGACCACGACTACCGCCAGCCCCACACCCGCCTCAACCATTTCCAGGACATCTCTGTGCGCCGCGTGCTGGCAGAGTTGGCCGACGACCCCGCCTGGCCAGCGGTGACGCCGACCGCCAGCGAAGAGATCGACCTCATCGACCTGAACGACGGCAGCATCCATCACATGCCGCGCGCCTACGGTCTGCGCGGGCGCTATCTCCTGCAAATCCGCGCGCCGGAGTCACCGGGCTTCTTTCTCAACCCGGCTGCGGTGCCGGTCTATGATCCCACCCTCATCACCGCGCACCCGCAGATGGAAGACTGGTATCTGCACGAAGGCTGCCAGCATCTCTCTGTCGAAGCCTTCTGGCAGATGAGCAAGGTGATCGTCGTGCGCTACGACCGTTTCCTGGCGCTGGGACCGGAGCGCAACGCCCCTCTCGCCGGCCTGGAATAGCGGCGCAGCGTGGGCAACATGCTCTGGGGCGTGGTCTGCCTCGACCACTACACCGCCACGGGCGAAATCCTGCCCGGCTGCGGCATCCTCCACAACGCCTATCACCTGCGCCAATTGGGCGTCGCAACCCAACTGGTGACCCGGTTGGGCGCGGCGGACGCGGCGCCCGTGCAGCGCTTTCTCGCCCGCAATCAGATCGCCGTGCTGGAGGAAGGACTGCTGGCGCCCGGCGCCTGTGCGCGCATCGACGTGGTCGTGCAGCCAAACGGCGTCGCCCGCGTCACCGGCTTCAACCCCGGCGTCTGGACGGACTACCGGCTGGCGGCTGCTGAGGAACAGAAACTCGCCGCGGCGGATCATCTGCACATCGTGCTCACCGGGCCGGTGCTGGCGGAGTTCATGCGGCTGGGTGCGCAGGGCAGCCTGGCCCGCCCGCTTGTTTCCGCGGATTTCCTGGCGCTGCATGACTTCGACCTGGCGCGTTTCGACGCTGCGCTGCGTTATGTCGACATCGCGTTTGTGGGCTGGCCGGGGGCGGTGGACTCCCCCGAATTGGCCGCGCTCAGCGACTGCGCCCGCGCCCGCAAGGTGCTGGCGGTCTTCACCCTCGGCGAGCGGGGTGTCCTCCTCGTGGAACCCGGCCATGCGCCGGAGTACATCCCCGTCGCGCCGGTGGCCGTGGCCGGCAGCACCAACGGCTGCGGCGACGCCTTCATCAGCTACTTTCTGGCAGAATATTGGCGCAGCCGCGACCTGAACGCCGCCATTTAACAAGGCAAGGCCGGCGGTGCGCTGGCCACCGCGTGGCGGTATGCATTGCCGGATGGGGCGTATGGCGAGGAATTGAGTTACTCTCGACAAGGTGAGTGGGTGAGAGGGTGACAAAAACGCATCCTGTGTCCGTTCGATGGCGCCTAATTTGCTGGCGCTTTCGTGGCTTTTGCACATCTCGTGGCTATCGTGTTCCACACACTTTCGCCCTACGCAAGCACCGCCAAAGGTGACGTCTATGCCAACCGATCTCCTCATCCACAACTGCTCTGCCCTCGTGCGCGGCGACGACGGTGTGTACACTACCCTGCCCCACCATGACATTCACGTCCACGGCAATCGCATTGCGGCGCTCACACCCACGCAGCCGCTTGCAGCACTGGACGCCCACACGATCGTCGAGGCCAACGGCCAGATCGCCACGCCGGGGCTGATCAACACCCACGCCCACGTACCGATGGTGCTCTTCCGCGGCATCGCCGAGGATGTGTCGGTCGACCGCTGGTTCAACGAGTTCATCTGGCCGGTGGAGAGCAACCTGACCGCCGAGGATGTCTACTGGGGGATGCAGTTGGGTCTGGTGGAGATGATCGAAGCGGGCGTCACCACGGTTGCCGACCACTACTTTTTCATGGACGAAGCGGCGCGGGCCGTGAGCGAAGCGGGTGCACGCGCGCTGCTCGGCTGGGCGGTCTTTGCCAGCCAGGGCTATGGGGCGCTCGACGCCACCGCCGCGTGGGTGGAACGCTGGCAGGGCGGCGCGGGCGGACGCATCCGCACCTGGCTGGCGCCCCACGCACCCTACACCTGCGACGACGACTTCCTGCGCGCGACGGTGGCTCATGCCCGGCGGCTCGACGTGGGCATCCACATCCACGCCGCGGAGGATCCGGCGCAGACGGCCTCCAGCCTCGCCAAACGGGGCATCACGCCGATCCAGGTGCTGGAGCAGACGGGCATCCTCGACGGGCCGACGCTGATCGCCCACGGCTGCGGCATCCTGCCCACGGATGTAGCGCTGCTGGCGCAGTACAGTGGTCATGTCGGCGTGGCCCACTGCCCCAAGACCTACCTCAAACTGGCGTCGGGGCTGACGCCGATCCTGCCGCTGCAAGGTGCGGGCGTGGCCATCGGCCTGGGCAGCGACGGCGCGGCGAGCAACAACACGCTCAACATCTGGGAAAGCCTGCGTCTCATGGCGCTGACGCAGAAGTTCACCGCCAACGACCCCGAGGTGATGCCGGTGCACGCCGCGCTGGACATTGCGTTCAGGGGCAGCGCCGCAGCCATCGGCATGGCCGGGCAGTTGGGGGAACTCGCGCCTGGGTATCTGGCCGACATCGTGCTGATCGACCTGGGCGGCGCCCACAATCAGCCGCTGCACAGCATCCCGGCTGCGCTGGTCTACAGCATGGCCGCGACGGACGTGCGCACCGTGATCATCGACGGCAAGGTGATCATGCAAGAAAGGCAGTTGCGCACGCTGGACAAGGCCGCGATCATCGCCCAGGTGGCGCGCAGCATGAACCGGCTGGCGCAGCGCGTGCCGGGGCAGCGCATTCAGGTGTACAACCCGTGAACGGCGCCTCCGGTGACGGCAGAGACGCTTGACAAACAGATGCAGAGCCGAGGGAGCAATGAACCGCTACGACCTCACCACGCTGGGAGAAACGATGCTGCGGCTGAGCGTGCCCGCGGGCGAACGGCTGGAGACGGCGCCGCGCTTCGACGTCCACCCCGGCGGCGCCGAGTCCAACGTGGCGGCGCTGCTGGCGCGGCTGGGGCGGCGCACAGCGTGGTGCGGCGCGCTGCCAGATTCAGCACTGGGCCGCCGCGTGGCCGGCGACTTGCGGGCTGCCGGCGTCGATGACACAGGCATCTTCTGGTCGGCAACGGGTCGCCTGGGCGCCTATTATGTCGAGTTCGCCCAGCCACCGCGCCCGATCCAGGTGATCTACGACCGGGCGGATTCCTGCGCGGCGCGGTTCGCCCCCAGCGATGTCGCCTGGGAAGCCTTGCTTGCCACCCGGCTGCTGCATTTGACCGGCATCACGCCCGCGCTGTCGCCCTCCTGCCGGGCGCTCACGGAGGAGATCATGGCGTGCGCCCGCACAGCCCACGCGCCGATCAGCTTCGACGTGAATTACCGTGAGAGACTCTGGCCGCCGGCTGAAGCCGCCGCTGCGCTGCGCCCGCTGATCGCCGGCGTCGATCTGCTCTTCTGCAGCCAGGGCGATGCGCAGCGCGTCTTTGGCTGCACCGGCGCGCCGCAGACGCAGTTGGCGCAATTGGTGGAACTCAGCGGGGCGCATACGGTGGTCATGAGCATCGGCGACGGCGGCGTGCTGGCGGCGGTGGAAGGCAGCGTGCTGGCGGCGGACGCTGTCCCTGTCGGCCTCATCGACCGGCTGGGCGCGGGTGACGCCCTGGCCGCGGGCGTGATCGACGGCTGGCTCGACGGCGACCTGGCAGCCGGTCTGCGCCGCGGCGCCATGCTGGCCGCATTGGCCCTCAGCCAGCACGGCGACATGGTCGTCACGACGCGCGCGGAATTGGAGGCGCTGTTGGCTGGGGAGGCGGGCGCCCTGAAACGGTGAGATGCAGGCGATAGGACAAGCAGCCCAACCGAGTTCGTGTCTTTCGCACATTTCGTGAGTATCGCGCTCCAAACGTTTCCAGCCCTCCATACGAAGTTTGCCCATACCGATCTTACACATTGACAGTAAGACAACAAGTAAGTATTCTGGTATGCAGATACCAGATGCAGTACGCCTTCAACAAAAGTATGTCGTTTGGAGACAAACCATGACAGTCGAAAGCCGCAAAGTGACGATTACCCTGCCCCAACATCTGCTGGAATTTGCCGACCGCCTCGCCGCCCGCGTCAACACCAGCCGGAGCCAAGTGATTAGCCAGGCGCTGGCTGCGGCTGAGGTACGCGAACAGGAGCGGGTCGCCGCCGTAGGCTACCGCTTCTACGCAGGCGAGGCAGTGGAATTCGCCGATGCAACTTCCCGCCCCGTGGCAGAAGCAATCGCCACAACGCCAAACGAGGTGACAAATGGTGAAACGTGGTGAGATTTACTGGGTCGAGTTCGACCCGGTGAAAGGCAACGAACAGAGCGGCCTGCGCCCTGCCCTCGTTGTGCAAAATGATACAGGCAACCGTCACAGCCCTACGACCGTGGTGGT
>JAPKMV010000015.1 GCA_026645635.1 Caldilineaceae bacterium | reverse complement strand
ATCGTCAAGGTCGCCTGCCCACCCAACGGCTCCACGATGCTGGCCGCGCGCTGCAGCTCGGTGTGCAGCACCTCGCGCGCCTCCGGCGAGAAGGAGCGGATCGTGCCGGTCATCACCACTTCATCCGGGATGACGTTGTTGACCGTGCCGCCGTGGATCGTGCCGATGGTGATAACACCCGGCTCGGTCGGGTCGAGGCGGCGGCTCACCACCTGCTGCACCGCGTGGATTACGTGGGCGGAGAGCGCGATGGGGTCCACGGTGCTCTGCGGCCGCGCGGCGTGACCGCCGGAGCCGCGCACCACCAGGGTGAACTTGTCCGCGGCGGCCAGCAGCGCGCCGGGGCGGGTGCTCACGTGGCCGACGTCGTGGAACGCGTCCACGTGCAGGCCAAAGACCGCGTCCACGCCGGCCAGCGCGCCTTCTTCCACCATGCGCATTCCACCGGATTTGCCTTCGTCGTCCTGCGCCTCTTCGCTGGGCTGGAAGAGCAGGCGCACCGAACCGGGCAGCCGGCCCTCGTCAGCCAGCCCCTTGAGCACCGTGGCCGCACCGAGCAGCATCGCAGTGTGCGCGTCGTGGCCGCAGGCATGCATGATGCCCGGCCGCGTGCTGTCGAAATCAGCGCCGTTGACCTCCTGGATCGGCAGCGCGTCCATGTCGGCGCGCAAGCCCACGACGGGGCCGTCGCCGCCGCGAATGTGGCCGACGACGCCAGTCTTGGCCACTTCGGTCTCCGTCGCAATGCCCAGGTCGATCAACGTGGCGTTGACCAGGCTCGCGGTGCGCTGCTCGGTGAAGGTCAACTCCGGGTAGCGGTGAATCTCGCGCCGCCAGCCGCGGATCTGTTCGTGGATCGCGCGCGCCCGGTCAAGAATCTCGGCGGCAGTCAGTTGCGTGCTCATGGTCTCGGCTCCTTGTTGACGAAAATTTTCGCCAGTGTACCACGAAACACAACCATCCGCGCGATCATGGCTGTGCGCTGGTTCACTTCTTATCTGTGCTTAATGTCGGATGTCTGATCCTTGTGTTGGGCGTATACTGTACCCGACAGAGTGAGGAGGTGAGCGGGTGAATGGGTGAGGGGGGAACATGGTGCGGCGTAAATTGATGGTGGGTCTGCTCGGCCTGGCGGGCTTGGCCCTGCTCGTTGCGGTCGGCTGGCTGGCGTCCGCACACCCACTGATCGCGGGCGCCGTCGACAGCGCCCGCGCCGCGCACACGCCAATCCCCGTGCAGCCTGCGCCCGCGTCCCGCAGCGCCGCGGCCAACTACCTGCCGTTGATCGCCGGCCCTCAGTCACTGCCACCGACCGCCACGACCACGCCGACTGCAACCGCCGGGGCCACTTCAAGCCCAACTGCCACCCCCACCACCACGCCAACCACCGCAGGGCACGCGTTGCCGCCGGGGCCGCTCACGCTGGTCACCCTGGGCGATAGCCTGACGGCCGGCGATCGCGACGATTCCGCTGCGGGTGGCGGCTACCCGCGCCGGTTGCTCGCGGCGCTGCAGGCCATCCGTCCCGGCTCGACCGTGCTCAACCTGGGCCAGTCCGGTTGGACATCCGGCGATCTGATCGACGGCGTCAACGGGGCGCCCGGCCAGCTCGGCCAGGCAGTCGCCCATCTCAACCAGGCCAGCGGCGCCAAAGTCGCGCTGGTCTGGATCGGCAGCAACGATCTCTGGTATCTCTATGAGTTCGGCCCGGAGCCGATGAACACCGCCGCCGAGCAAGACGACCTGGCCGCCTATCAACAACATCTCACCACCATCGTGACAGCGTTGCGCGCCACCGGCGCTTACGTCCTGCTCGGCCTGCTGGACGATCAGGCGCTGCGGCCCGTCGTCGCCAACCCGCCCAATCCCGCTGAGCCGGCCTTTCCCGGCATCACCGCCGATGACCGGGCGCGCATGTCGGCGCAGGTGACGCGCTACAACGCCGCGCTGACTGCCCTGGCCGGACTGCCCGGCCCGCCGGAGCTTGCGCCGGTCGATTTCTATGCCACCACCATTTTTACCGATCCCGCCACCTTGTCCGATGACGGCAACCACCCCAATGCCGCCGGCTATGATGCCATCGCCGCCCTGTGGGGCGACGCGCTGGCGCAGTGGCTGCCATGAGAGACTGTTTGTAAAGCTACTCACTTCAACGCAGAGAGGCGCAGAGAGGCGCAGAGAAGCAGAGAAACGCAGAGAAACTGCCGCAGAATTGCACTGAGTTTCTCTCTGCGAACCTCTGCGACTCCGCGTCTCTGCGTCAAAGGGATCTTTACAAACAGTTTCTGAGTGCGGGATAGTCTGCGCGTTGCTGCCTTTGCGGCGATAGGCTTGCCGTTGGTATACTCTTGTTTGCGTATACTTCGCCCACCATACTTCCGCAGAGAGGGAGCCACATGCAACGCTCTAAAATGCGACCGATTTGGATTCTAGCAGCGCTGTTGTTGACCGCAGTGCTGATGACCGCCTGCCAGCCGCTGCTGCCGCGGCCTTTTGGCGGCAGCGCACCGGAAGCCGCTGCGCCGGCGCCGGTAGGTACGCCCGCTGCGCCTTTGGCCCTGCCCGACCCCGCGCAAGATTGGCAGAAGATCAGCGACAAAGGCGTGCTGGTTGTGGGCACTTCCGCCAGCTACCGCCCCTTCGAGTACTTTGACGATGCGTTCCAGTACGCCGGCTTTGACATGGCGCTGCTGCGTGAACTCGGCCAGCAGTTGGGCGTGGAGGTCGTCTTCCGTGACGTGGCCTTCGAGGGCCTCTTCGATGCGCTCAAACTCGGCCAGATCGACGTGGCGGTGTCGGCCATCAGCGCCACGCCCGACCGCGCCCAAGTGGTGGACTTCACCGACCCATACTTCGTCTCCAGCGAAGGCATTCTGGCCGCCAGCGGTAGCGCGCTGGAACCCATCGACGCTATCGAGCAACTGGCTGGTCTGCGCATCGGCGTGGAGAGCGGGTCGATCTACGCCGCGTGGCTCGATGCGACGCCGGTGGCGGCGGGCATCGTCGATCCGCAAAATGTGATTCGCTACAATTCCATCGACGCGGCGGTGGCCGGCCTGGCCGACAACCGCGTCGACCTGGTCATCACCGATCTGCCGACGGCCCAGGTCTACGTGGACCGTGGCGCTGCGGCGCTGGTGGGCGAGGGCAACTTCCTCCAGCACTACGCCATCGCCGTGCGCAGTGGTTCGGCGGAACTGCGCGACCAACTCAACCAGGCGCTGGCAGTTCTGCAAAGCCGCGGTGTGACGGCCCGGCTGGCGGAAGAATACATGGGCATCACGCCCGACAAACTGCTGCCGGCGGAGCCAATCGACTTGAGCGGCGGCGCCGCACCCGCGGCACGCGCCTGCATCGACGGGCTGGCCTGGGTGGCCGATCTCAGCTATGACGACCAGAACATGGCCGCGCCGCCGGTCTTTGTGCCGGGTCAACCCTTTGCCAAGAGTTGGCGCGTGCAGAATGTCGGTGATTGCACCTGGGACAGCAGCTACCAACTGGCGTTCACCTACGGCACGGCGCCCGGCGCCAGCATGGGCAGCCAGCCGGTCGCGGTGCAGGGGACGGTGGCGCCCGGCGCCTCCTACGACATTGAGGTGCAGATGGTGGCCCCGCTGACGGCGGGCACACTGCGCGGCGTCTGGCACATGACCAACGGCGCAGGCCAGGCCTTTGGCGAGGGTCTTTTCATGGGCGCCCAGATCGCCGGCGCGCCGACGCCGACGCCCGCGCCCACGCAGACGCCGTCGCCGGGTATCACTTTCTATGCCGACAAGGAGCGCATCCTGCAGGGCGAACCGGTCACGCTCTACTGGCAGGTGGAGGGCGCGGACGCCGTCTATTTCTCTGCAATGGGCGAAACGGCCGGCGAACTGCCCGTGGACGCGCTGGGACAACTCACCGACTTCCCCAGCCAGACCACCGTCTACTATCTGCGCGTCCTGCGCAGCGGCGGTGAGGAGACGCGGGAGATCACCGTCTATGTGGACGCAGTCGCCGGTCTGCCCCAGATCGAGTACTTCGATGTAAGCCCCGAGCAGGGCGTAACCGTGGGTCAATGTCTCACGCTGGCCTGGCGCGTCGCCGCCGATGCCGAATTCGTCACCATCTTCCGCGACGGGGAAACGCTCTGGGACGGTGCACCGCTAGAGGGCACGCTGGAGGATTGCCCGGAGACCGTCGGTTTGGTCGAGTATGCCGTGGGTGCACGCAACGGCGTCGGCGTCAACTATGCCGTGGACATCGTTGCGCTCGGAGAAGCGAAGGCGGCGGCAGCCGCACCGGCGTCACCGGTCGGCCCCACCATTGCCAGCTTTGCCGTCACGCCAGACGAGGTGAAAGTAGGGGGCTGTGTGGCCGTCAACTGGACTGTGGTCGGCGACCTGGCCAACGTGCGCATCCTGCGCGATGAGGTGGTTCTGCTCGACGGCGGCGCCAACACCGGCAGCGGTGGGGATTGCTTACTCGACCCCGGCATGTTCACCTATCAGCTGGCGGCGACCGACACCGCCGGCAATGTCAGCACTGCCGAAGCCACGGTCACGGTGGGCAGCCCTGTTGACAGCAGCGGCGCGCTCAATGGCAGCTACCTGGTGGCGACCTTCCGCGATGCAGCGGGTGCGCAGGCATCGCCTATCGCCGAGACGCAGATCACCGCGGACTTCAACAACGGTGCGCTGAGCGGCAACGGCGGCTGCAACGCCTACTCCGGCGCATACACCGCGGCGGACGGGGCGATCACGGTGATGCCGCTGGCCGTGACAATGATGATGTGCGTTGAACCCGAAGGCGTGGCTGAACAAGAAGCGGCCTATCTCGCCGCTTTGCAGGCGGCGGCGCGCTATACGCTTGACGGTGGGCAGCTCACCCTCACCGACGCAGCCGGCGCACCGTTGGTGGTGTTCGTGGTGCAGTAGGCTACAATACCGCCGTCATGTAAAGATCGCCCGCCGCAAACCCCCGTGCGGCGTAGTAGCCCTGCGTCCCCGTCGCCGCGATCACGCTGAGGCGCGCAAAACCGGCTTCGCGGCTGATGGCGCGCGCGGCGTCGAGCAGGCGTGCGCCCAGCCCGGCGTGTTGGGGCTGGCCGCTGCTCTCCGCGCCGATGCCCAGCGCAGCGCCGTAGACGTGCACCTCGCGGATCATGGCGTTGCCGGCAATTTCCGGCAAGAAGGCGCGGCTGCCGGCGTCGGGCGTGTTCGGCAGACTCAGGCGCAGAAAGGCGGCGGTCAGGCCGGGTTCTGCGCAGCGTTCGTTGGTGACGAATTCCAGAAAAAATTCCTGTGTCAGGTCGGTGGCGTAGGTATGAACGCGCAGCATCACCGCGTCGGCGGCCACCGTGCGCAGCCGAATCTCGCGACAGCGGATGCAGCCGCAGCGCTGCCCGCGGCGCGCCAGCTCGTCGTGCACCACCTGGCGCAGGTTGCTCAGCTTCACCCCCGCCTGGATATGGTGCGCAGGGATGTCGCGGAAGAGACGGTTGACGCGGGTGTAGGGCGGGATCGTCGGCTTGACGTCGGCCAGCAGCGCCACCAGTTCCGCTTCGCTGTAGGGCTGATAGTCGCCGGCCAGGTAGCGGTCGTAGAGTTCGGTGCCGGCGATGAGCGAGCAGGGATAGATCTTGAGTTCGTCCGGGCGGATCGCCGGGTCGTCGAAGAAGCGGGCGAAGTCGTCACGATCCTTGGCTGGCGTGGCGCCGTAGAGGTTGGGCATCCAGTGCAGGTGCAGCTTGAAGCCGGCGGTGCGCAGCAGCCCCAGCGCCCGGCGCACCGCGGCGACGTCGTGGCCGCGCTTATTGAGCGTGAGAATCTCGTCATCCAGGCTCTGTACGCCGATCTGCACCTTAGTCACGCCGAGTTTGCGCAGATGGACGATCTCGTCCGGCGTAATCCAGTCGGGCCGCGTCTCGATCACCAGGCCGACGTTGCGGTGAGTCGCTGTGACGTTGGTCGCCTGCGCTGCGGCCAGGGAAGGCGATTCAGCCAGCGCTGGGTCGCCCGCGGCGTTCATGGCGTCGAAGCAGCGCTGCACGAACCACTCCCGGTAGTCGCGGCTGTACGCGCTCCACGTCCCCCCCAGGATGAGCAGTTCCACCTTGCCAGCGTCATGGCCGATGTGCTCGAAGGACTGGATGCGCCCCAGCGTCTGCTTGAAGGGGTGGAAGCCATCCCGCTCCGCGCGCTGCGCGCCCGGCTCGTCATAGATGTAGCTCTTGGGCATGCGCCAGTCGTCGGGGCAGAAGATGCACTTGCCGGGGCAGCCCGCGGGCGCGGTGAGCACCGTGACCGGCGCCACGCCGCTCTGCGTGCGCATCGGCTTCATCTGGATGCGCTGTTCGAGCAGCGGGTCCGGCTCCAGGTCGCCCTCGGCCACCAGGTAGCGATAACCTGCGACCAGGTTGGCTTTGGAAAAGAGGCCCGCGCCATCCTTGGGAAAGCGCAGGAGGATATGCTGCAGGCTGTTGCGTTCGTTCCACGCTGTGGCGGGCGTCGTCTGGATGACTTGGAAGATGGCGAAGAGGGTGGCGGCATGGTCGGCCGGGTTGTAGCCGTGGCGTTTGGCCTGCCAGGCCGCGCTCTTCTCCAGGACGTCGGCGGGGATATCGTCGGGCGAAAGGATGCGCTTCAAATCAGCCCCTGCGCCCGCGCGACTTCCAACTCGCCGGGCCGCGCCGTACCTACAGGCGGGAAAATCCAGGCCAGGCGCAGCCAGTAGCCGGGCAGCACGTTGGAGCGCAGCACGTCGTCGGCCTGAGGTGAACGGATGAATTGACCCTGCTCCAGGCTGTAAATGGCGACGCTGCGCTCAATCGGGTCCACCAGCCAGTATTCTTGCACGCCGGCCCGGGCATAGTTGATGCGCTTCTCGAAGGCGTCATACTGGCGGCTGCTGGGGGAAATCACCTCGACGGCCAGATCGGGTGCACCATAGACGTAGACTTCACCGGCTAGATGCAGCCGATCCCGGCGCAGAAATGAGACATCGGGTTGATAGACGTTGTCGTCACCCAGGCGGTACGCCATGTTCGGTCCGGCGACTAATCCCAGATGCTGGGCTGTCACGAAATTGCGCATCGTGGTGCCGATGAAATATTGCACATCTTCATGTTCTACAGACGCGGGAGAAGCCATGACAAACACTCCTTCGATCAAATCGGACTTGTGCGCACTCTGGGGTGAGGCGATATAATCATCAGCCGACAGGCGCGCCTTGACAGGTGTATCAAAGAGAGACTGAATGTACACACTCATTGCGACCTCCAACAACCATTACCGACGCCGGGCCTCTTCACCGAAGGTTCGATTCAAGCGCAGTATACCACAACGCATGTGGTGATTGGAACGACATGAACACCCAGGTTCAGGAGCAACTACTGGCGCTCAACCGCCAATTCTACGCCGCCGTCAGCCAGGAATTCGACCGTACGCGGCAGTCGCTGCCCACGGGGATGACGGATCTGGCGGAGCGTCTGCGCCTGGCGCAGACGCTCCGGCTGCTCGATGCCGGCTGCGGCAATGGACGCTTTGCCCGCGCGCTGGCGCAGGTCGGCGCCAGCGCTGCGTATCTTGGCATCGATGCAGACGACCATCTGCGCGCCCTGGCCGCGGAGCAGGTTCAGGATCTGCCCGGCATCGACGCAGCATTCCGGGCTGTCGATCTCGCCGAGCCGGGCTGGCCTGCCCAAGTGGCAGACGCCGCGCCGTTCGATGCCATCGTCTGCCTGGCCGTGCTGCACCACTTTCCCAGCCACGCCTTGCGCCAGCGCATCGTGGCTGACCTGGCCGGGCTGCTGGCGCCGCAGGGACAATTGGCGCTCTCCACCTGGCAGTTTGCCCACGTCGATCGCTTTGTCGGCAAACAGGCGGACTGGAGCCAGATCGGTCTCACCGCCGAGGATGTGGAGCCAGGCGATGCGCTGCTGCCGTGGAACCAGGGCGTCCACGCGCTGCGCTATGTGCATCAGTTGGATTTCGCCGCGATCGAGCAGTTGGCTGCGGGCGCGGGTCTGCGCGTGGTCGATAGCTTCCTCGCGGACGGCAAGGAAGGCAATCTCAACTTGTACGCGCTGCTGGCGGCAATTTGAGGAAAGCCGTTGGACAAAGTAGTCCCGCCAACATTGGCTAACTACCTTCTCTTATGTATAATACCGGGCGCTGACACAGCGCTGATTGCAAACAAACCGAGGAGATAAGGGTTCTATGGCTGGGAAAATCGCTGTCTGGAAACGATGGATGTTGGCCGGCGCGCTGGTCTGCACGGCTGTGCTGAGCGCACAACCTGCCACCGCCGAAGACACCGCCGTGCCGGACACGACGAATCAAGATACGGCAGCGCCGCGCCCGCTGATGCCGGCGCTGGCCATCGCCGCAACGCTGCCGCGACCGATGCAGAAGCCGCCGCTGGAGAGCATCACGCCGCAGGTCGGCCCGGTGATCAAGCGCGCTTTTGCCGACGACATCGAACGCCGCACCACCGCCTTCATCCCCAGGAAGCTCGACGGTCTGACGCCGATTGAAATGCCCATCGACGAACCCAAGTGGATCCGCGTGGACTTGAGCGAACAACGGGTCGTCGCCTATGAGTATGACCGCCCGGTGCGCGGCTTTGTCATCTCCTCCGGGCTGGCGCGCACGCCCACCGTCACCGGCGAGTTCCGCATCATGATGAAGGTGCCGTCACAGACCATGTCCGGCGGCGAAGGCGCCTATTACTACAACCTGCCCAACGTCAAGTGGGTGCAGTATTTCTATGCCGAATACGCCTTCCACGGCACCTACTGGCACAACGACTTCGGCACACCCAAGAGCCACGGCTGCATCAACATGACCAACGCCGACGCCAAGTGGCTCTTCGACTGGGCCGGCCCCGAGTGGGACGGCAAGACGACCTGGTATCGCGCCAGCAAAGCCAATCCCGGCACGCTGGTGATCGTGACGGAGTAGCGCACCGGCCATGCAGATCGGCGTCGTCTTCCCCCAGACCGAGTTCGGCAACGACCCTGCCGCGCTGCGCGACTATGCCCAGACCGTCGAGGGGCTGGGCTTCACCCATGTGCTCGCCTATGACCATGTGCTCGGCGCCAACCCGGCGCGGCCCGGCGGCTGGCGCGGGCCATACACCCACGAGCACCCATTCCACGAGCCGTTCGTGCTCTTCAGCTTCATGGCCGCGGTGACGAGCCGGCTCGGTTTCATCACCGGCGTGCTGATTCTGCCGCAGCGGCAGACCGCGCTGGTGGCCAAGCAGGCGGCTGCCCTCGATGTGCTTTCCGGCGGGCGGCTGCGGCTGGGGATCGGCACCGGCTGGAACGAGGTGGAGTACGTGGCGCTGGGCGAAGATTTTCATACGCGCGGGCGGCGCAGCGAAGCGCAGATCGACCTGCTGCGCCGGCTGTGGACCCAGCCGCTGGTCACTGTGGACGACGGCTGGCACACCATCCCCGACGCCGGGCTGAATCCGCTGCCGGTGCAGCGCCCGATCCCCATCTGGCTGGGCGGCTACGCCGACGCGGTGCTGGAGCGGGTGGCGCGGCTGGGCGACGGCTGGCTCCCGGGCAGCCGCACTGCGGCAGAGGCGCTGCCGTCCCTGGCAAAGCTGGACGGCTATCTGGCCGCGACAGGACGCAGCCGCGCCGAGATTGGGCTGGAGCCGCGGCTGCACCTGCAAGATGGTCGTGACCCGGCGCTCTGGGCGCGGCGCGTCGAGGAGTGGCGGCAGGCCGGCGCCACGCACCTGTCCTTCAACACGATGGGCTGTGGCCTGCGCACCCCCGCAGAGCACCTGGCCGCCCTGGAGCAGATCGCTCAGGCGATCCTGCCTGGTTAGCGAGTCACGCTGCGGCAAAGCTGCGGCGTCCAAAGTCAACCTCATCCCTTTGCAGGGAAAGGAGTCTCAACGGGCTGGCGCAGTGAACCGGCGCAGCGTTCTGCCGCCACCGCTCGCCCCGCCGACAACCACAGAAAGCGAGGAACCCATGAACAACCACCGCCGCAAGGTGCAGGACGGCCTGGCCTTTCTCTACGGCCCGGCAGCCGCACAGCACGTCTGGCCGCAGTTCGCCGCCGCGCTGGACGCCTTCCACCGCGCACAGCCCGCGCTGGCGCAGCCGTCCGTCCCGCCTGACCAGCGTCTGTCCGAACGTGATGTCGTGCTGATCACCTATGGCGACCAGATCCAGGCGCCAGGGGAGCAGCCGCTGCAGACGCTGGCCGCCACCCTGCGCGAACTGATCGGCGACACCATCAACACGGTGCACATCCTGCCCTTTTATCCCTACTCGTCGGACGACGGCTTCTCCGTGATCGACTACAAGCAGGTCAACCCGGCCTGGGGCGACTGGGCCGATGTGCGCGCCCTGGGCCGTGACTATCGCATGATGTTCGACGGCGTCATCAACCACATTTCGCAGCACAGTGCCTGGTTCGCGGCGTTCAAACGGGGCGAGGAACCCTACGCCCGCTTCTTCGTGGTGGTGGCGCCCGACGTCGATCTGAGCGCAGTGGTGCGGCCGCGCACGCTGCCGCTGCTCACGCCGGTGGCGACCGTCGACGGCGTCAAGCACGTCTGGACGACCTTTTCCGCCGACCAGATCGACCTGAATTATGGCGAGCCGGAACTGCTGCTGGCGATCCTGGAGGTGCTGCTCTTCTACGTGAGCCAGGGCGCGCGGCTGATCCGTCTCGACGCCATCGGCTTCATGTGGAAGGAGCCGGGCACAAGCTGTATCCACCTGCCGCAGACCCACCGCATCATCCAACTGCTGCGCGCCGCGCTGGACGACGTCGCGCCCGATGTGCTGCTGGTGACGGAGACGAACGTGCCGCACCAGGAAAACATCAGCTATTTCGGCGACGGCTACAACGAGGCACAGATGGTCTACAACTTCACCCTGCCGCCGCTGACGCTCCACGCCTTTCAGACTGGCGACGCCACGCATCTGCGCGCCTGGGCGAGCACGTTGCACACGCCGTCGCCGCAGACTACCTTCTTCAATTTCATGGCTTCCCACGACGGCGTCGGGCTGCGCCCGCTGGAGGGAATTCTGCCGCGGGCAGCAGTGACGGCGATGGCCGAGCGGGTGTTGGCCCACGGCGGGCGCGTCAACTACCGCACCGCGACCGACGGCGCGGCCGTGCCCTATGAACTGAACATTGTCTACTTCGACGCGCTCAACGACCCGCAGGCCGGCGAACCCGTGGCGATCCAGGTGGCGCGCTTCCTGACCAGCCAGGCGATCCTGCTGAGCCTGCCCGGCGTGCCTGGCATCTATGTGCACAGCCTCTTTGGCAGCCGCAACTGGCACGAAGGGGTGGAACGCACCGGCCAGAACCGCACGATCAACCGGCGCAAGTTTCAGCGCGATGAACTGCTCGCAGAACTGGCCGCGCCGGAGTGCGTCGCCCATCAGGTGTTCACGCGCTATCTCCACCTGATCCGGGTGCGCACCGGCGCGCCGGCCTTTCATCCGAATGGTGCGATGGCGGTGTTGGATCTGGGGCCGGCGCTTTTCGCACACATCCGCACTGCGCCGGACGGTGCGCAGCGGGTGCTCTGCGTCCACAATGTGACGAACCAGGCGCAGACGGTGACAATCGATCTGGCGGCGGCAGGCTTGGACGCGGCCGCGCCGCTCACGGACCTGGTGGCCGGGGAATCTGTCACCCTCGATCCGCAGGCGCGGGTTCGGCTGCATGTGCCCGCCTACGGTGTGCGCTGGCTGGGCAGACTCGCCACTGAAGCAGCTACCCCTCCTGCTTTGCCGTAGGTGCGGCTTGCAACCGCACGTAGCTGCGGTGGGGGAGGATTCGTGCGGTTGAAACCCATCCTCCTGCTTTGCCGTAGGTGCGGTTTGCAACCGCACGTAGCTGCGGTGGGGGCGGGGATTCGTGCGGTTGCTAACCGCACCTACGGCAGACGGAACATACGGTTTCAAAGTAACTTCACTATCCCAGGGGCCGGCTCAACCCAGCAGGCTCTGCAGTTTGGTGGCCAGCATCGGGTTGCCTTCCACCTGGATGCGTCCCATGCTGAAGGCGGCCATTGCGTTGAGCTTGCCCTGGGTCATCAGTACGAAGTCGGCGGTGCTCATGTGGATGGTGCAGTCCGCGGCGTCGATGCTGCCCGCCCCAACCGCGCCATCGCCCTCCTTCAGGTTGACGAACCACTGGCCACCCCCTGCGCCGGCCAGGTCGAACTGGAAGACCGCCCGCACCTGCTGCACCAATGCCGGGTTCTGTGCCACGCGTTCGGCCATACGGTCGAAGATGTCTTGCGGGCTGGGCGCAGCGGCTGGCGCCGGGGCCGGGATCGAGATCGTGCGGTCGGGCTGGCCGGCGTCGGCGCCGAGCACCAGGTCGGCCATGACCTGGACGGCAGCCGGGTCAAAGGTGGTGACGCAGAGGGTGGTGATGGGGCTGGCCTCCCACGCGGCCAGGCGTTCGGCGATGCGCTCCTTCGGCCCGCAGAGCGCCACCGCATCGACCAATTCGTCGGGGATGGCGGCGGCGGCCTCCTGCTTCTGACCGGCCAGGTAGAGATCCTGCACCCGGTCGGCGGCTTCGGTGAAGCCGTAGCGGCAGGCCAGGTCGTAGTAGAAATTCTTGCCCCGCGCGCCCATGCCGCCGACGTAGAGCGCCAGGAAGGGCTTGATCGAGGCGCGGCAGGCGTCCACATCGTCGCCCAGCGCCACCGGCACGCTGGGTGCGATGTCGAACTTGTCCATGCTCTTGCCGCCGCCGGCTTTGGTGAAACCCGCTTCCACTGGCCCGCGGTAGACTGCGTCGAACGCAGCCGGGGAGAAGAAGATCGGCAGCCAGCCGTCGGCGATCTCTGCGGCGAGTTCCACGTTCTTCGGGCCGATGGCGGCCAGGTAAATGGGCAGATCGCCGCGGCCGTGCAGGATGCTCTTGAGCGGCTTGCCCAGGCCGGTGGCGTCGGCCCCGGCATAGGGGATCTGGTAGTGCTCGCCGGCGAAGACCAGCGGCTCCTGCCGCGCCAGAATCTTGCGCACGATGGCCACGTATTCGCGGGTCTTGAGCAGCGGCTTGCCATAGGCGACGCCGTGCCAGCCTTCCACCACCTGCGGCCCGGAGAGTCCCAGCCCCAGCAGCATCCGCCCGCCGGACAACTGGTCCAGGGTCATGGCGGTCATGGCGGTGCTGGCGGGCGTGCGCGCCGGCATCTGCATGATGGCGGTGCCGAGGTGGATGTGTTCGGTCTGTGCGCCGATCCAGGCCAGCGGCGCAACCGCGTCCGAGCCGTAGGCTTCGGCGGTCCACACCGCATAATAGCCGAGGCGGTCGGCCAGCTTGATCATCTCCATCGGCAGCGTGATTGTCGCCCCGGAATAGCCTACCATCAACCCCAGACGCATAGTTGTCTCCTTTGTCCCTCGCTCGATTCCTACACTCAGTGTTAAAGTCATGGACGATAGAAAGCAAGAGTATTGCGAGTGCTGCTCCGCACTGGGCAGCGCCAGATGCTCATCCGCAGATTGCGCAGAGTTTCGCAGGTGGCAGACATCAAATCTGCGTCATCTGCGTCAATCTGCGGATAGTGTTTGCGTCGTTGCGAAAACTCCTGGTTTCTATGGTGTCTGAGTTTAGACCAATATCAGTCCGGTGTTGCGGCTGGGTTTTCCGGCGTGGCGGCGGCGGGCTGGCGCCAGGGGAGCGCAAGCACAAAGCGGCTGCCGGCGTCGGGCTGGCTCGTCACGCTGACGCTGCCGCCGTGCAGCGCGGCCAGCCGCTGCACCAGCGCCAGCCCCAGACCCGCGCCCCCGTAGCGCCGGTCGAACTGGCTTTCCACCTGCACGAAGGGGGCAAAGATGCGCTCCTGCTCCGCGGCGGCGATGCCGATGCCCGTGTCCCAGACCGTGAACCGCACCATCTCTTGTACGGGGTCGACGACGACCTCCAGCCCGACTTTGCCGCCCTCCGGTGTGAACTTCACCGCGTTGTGGAGCAGGTTGGTCAGCATCTGCTGCACGCGGCGGTAGTCGGCCACCATGCCCACCGAGCCGGGCGGCAGCACCAGCTCGGTGTCGATTCGCTGCTCAGTCGCGTTTTCTCGCACCGTCTGGAACGCAGCGCGAGCCACTTCTTGGATGGAAAAGTAGTCCTCGGCCAGTTCCAGCCGCCCCAGTTCGATGCGCGAGTAGTCGAGAATCTCGTTGATCAGCTTGAGAAGGAGGCGGCCGCTGTGCTCGATGGTGTGGAGGCCGCGGCGCATCCCGTCGCTGGGCATCCCGTAGACGCCGGTCTGCAGCGCCTCTGCCATGTTGAGGACGCCGACCAGCGGAGTGCGCAGCTCGTGGCTCATGGTGGCCAGGAACTCGTCTTTGGCGCGAGCGGCGCGCTCCAGTTCGGCGTAGGCGCGCTCCAGTTGCTGCGTGCGTTCGCGCACGCGCTGATCCAGCGTGGCGTTCAGCTCGCGCAGCGCGTCTTCCTGGGCGCGGCGTTCGCTGGTGTCGCGGGTGATGCCCAGCGCGCCGACCAGCGCAATGGATTCGTCGTACAGTGCGCTGACCATCACCTCGCTCCAGAAATGGGAACCGTCCTTGCGCACCTGTTCCAGTTCCAGGCGTCGATGCAGCGGCGCGGCGCCTGGATTGCTCTCCTCCACCTCGGCAATCGTCGCGGCGACCACGGCCAGCGCATCGTCGGTGAGCAGGTCGGTGAACAAGATCGCCATTGCTTCGTCAACGGTGTAGCCATAGAGCTTTTCCACCGAGGGGCTGATGTAGGTGAAGCGGCCGGTGCGCAGGTCCATCATCCAGATCACGTCGGTGATGTTTTCGGCCAGAAGGCGATAACGTTCTTCGCTGACGCTGAGGGCACGCGCCAGGTTCTGCGTCGGTGTGTCGTCGCGGGCGATGGTCATGATGCGCGGCTGCCCGTTCAGATCGATGATCTGGCTGGTAGCCTTCACATAGACCGGGGAGTTGTCGCGGGCCGTGAAAACACAGTCGGTGTCACGGACGATGCCTTCGCTCAGCAGCCGCTGGAGCCACGCCGCCCGCTCCTCCTGGCTTGACCGCAGTGACACTTCGAAGATCGTGCGGCCGATCAGTTCGTTGCGGCCATAGCGCGTCAACCGTTCCGCCGCTTCGTTGGCGTCCACGATGCGGCCATCTTCCAATTCGGTGATGAGGATGGAATCCGGGTTGGCGTGGAAGAGTTGATGGAATTTTTCCTGCTTGTCCACCTGGGTTTGGAGCGCCGCCACTTCGGCTGCAAGGGCGTCGCAACGCCGTCGCAGCGCCGCGATCTCGGCGCGTAGTTCGGCTTCGTTGGCTTGCTCGTCCATGACGATTCTCCGGTATGATGAATATTGAGCATAGGCGGCGCACGACGGCAGAGCGGCGGGTTGAACACGTGTGCATCGCTATTGTACACGAAGTTGCCAGCGCGCGCATTTGACAATTGAGGCTCTACCGGATTTCATGTGGTTGACAAATCGTCACTGGTCGAGCTGTGACTTCCGTTGCAGGATGTGTGGCAAAGTCGCACTCCCTGCCGGACCACCGCTCGGTGTCATGCAAGATGTCAACCACATGAAATCCGGAAGACCCACAATTGACTGTGTGTCCCACTGCCAAGAACCCCTGCCAGCAATGTCGGCAGCGCTGCGGGTTGGGCGGCGGCAGCCAAGATCGACTATGATGAAGCGCACGGTCGCTGCGCCGCGGCAAGGGGCCGGGGCCTGCATGGGCGGCTGGATGGAGGAGTTGAACAATGAGCCAAAGAAAACGTTGGAAAGATCTGACCCCGTGGCAGAAGGCGGGCGCGCTGACGCTGTTTTCGGTGCAGGTCAGCCTGCTGGCGAGCGCACTGGCCGATCTGCGCCAACGCCCGGCGGCGCAGGTGCGCGGCAACAAATGGCTGTGGGCGGCGATCTGCTTCATCAATTTCGTCGGCCCGATCAGCTACTTCCTTTTTGGCC
>JAPKMV010000159.1 GCA_026645635.1 Caldilineaceae bacterium | reverse complement strand
GTGAGCAGCGTCAGCAGCGTTAGCAGCCGCAGCGCAGCGGCAAAGACGCCGGCCAGGTGTCCGGGTGGCGCCATCGCCGCGCCGCCTGTGACAGGAGCGCGCCCGGCGCGTTCCGCCAGCCCATAGCGTGCAATGATCTCGTTCAAAAACCGGACAAACCGGTTCATATCCAGCAGCATAACTCCCTCCTCTGACTACGTCTCTAGCTACGCCAGCCCCAGCACCTGAATCACGATGTCGATCACCTTGATGCCGACGAAAGGCGCCAGGAGGCCACCCACGCCGTACACCAGCAGGTTGCGCCGCAGCACTGCGGCAGCGCCCAGCGGCCGGTAGGCAACCCCGCGCAGCGCCAGCGGGATCAAGGCGATGATGATCAGCGCGTTGAAGATGGTGGCGCTGAGGATGGCGCTCTGCGGCGACCCCAGCCCCATGATGTTGAGCACCGCCAGCGGCCCCAGTTCGCCCGGCTGCGCCGCGTAAAGCGTCGCAAAGAGCGCGGGCAGGATGGCGAAGTACTTGGCCACGTCGTTGGCAATGCTGAAGGTGGTCAGCGCGCCGCGGGTCATCAACAGTTGCTTGCCGATCTCGACGATTTCGATCAACTTGGTCGGGTCGCTGTCGAGATCGACCATGTTGCCAGCCTCGCGTGCGGCCTGCGTCCCCGTGTTCATGGCCACGCCCACGTCGGCCTGCGCCAGCGCCGGCGCGTCGTTGGTGCCGTCGCCGGTCATGGCGACCAGATGGCCGGCGGCCTGCTCCTGGCGGATGCGGCGGAGCTTGTCTTCGGGCGTGGCCTGCGCCATGAAGTCGTCGACTCCGGCTTCGGCGGCGATGGCGGCGGCGGTGAGCGCGTTGTCGCCGGTGATCATCACCGTGCGGATGCCCATGCGCCGCAGCTCGGCGAAGCGCTCGCGGATGCCGCCCTTGACGATGTCCTTCAGCTCGATCACCCCCAGCACGCGCCGGCCGTCGGCCACGGCCAGCGGCGTCCCCCCTTGCCGGGCGATGGCTTCGACCTGTTCCTGCACCACGGCGGGGAAATGGCCCCCTTGCTCCGCCACGAAGATGCGCACTGCATCCGCCGCCCCTTTGCGGATAGCGCGTGGCGGCTGGCCATCGCTGGCCGCAAAGTCCACGCCGCTCATGCGCGTCTGTGCGGTGAATGGCACGAAGGTCACCGCAGGCGCCATCAACTCGCGCCCGCGCAGGTTGAAGCGCTCCTTGGCCAGCACGACGATGGAACGGCCTTCGGGCGTCTCGTCGGCCAGGGAGGAAAGCTGAGCCGCGTCGGCCAGTTGCGCCTCGTCGCTGCCAGGGGCAGGATGAAAGGCTGTGGCCATGCGGTTGCCCAGGGTGATGGTGCCAGTCTTGTCGAGCAGCAGCACATCGACATCGCCCGCGGCCTCCACCGCACGGCCGCTGGTCGCCAGCACGTTGCGCTGCACCATGCGATCCATGCCGCTGATGCCGATGGCGCTGAGCAGCCCGCCGATGGTGGTCGGGATCAGGCAGACCAGCAGCGCCACCAACACCGGCAGCGTCGTGGAAGTCGGGCCGGTGAAGCCGGCGGCGGCTTCGCTGTAGAGGGCAAAGCCGCGCAGACTGATCACCGCCAGGAGAAAAATGATGGTCAGCCCGGCGAGCAGGATCGTCAGCGCGATCTCGTTGGGTGTCTTCTGCCGCCGCGCGCCTTCCACCAGCGCGATCATGTGGTCGAGAAAGGTGTTGCCCTGCTCCGCGGTGATGCGCACGACGATGCGGTCGCTCAGGACGCGGGTCCCGCCGGTCACCGCGCTGCGGTCGCCCCCGCTCTCGCGGATCACCGGCGCGGATTCGCCGGTGATCGCCGACTCGTCCACGCTGGCGATGCCGGCGACCACCTCCCCGTCGCCTGGAATGACGTCGCCGGCGTCGCAGACGACCAAATCCCCGCGGCGCAGGTCGGTGGCTGCCACCAGTTTCTCCTTGCCCTGGAGCGCGGCGCCGGCCAGCCGGCGGGCTTTGCTCTGCGTGCGCATCCGGCGCAGCGCGTCGGCCTGGGCTTTGCCGCGGCCTTCGGCCAACGCCTCGGCAAAGTTGGCAAAAAGCACCGTGAACCAGAGCCACACCATGATCTGCGCGTTGAACCAGAGCGCGTCGCTCGGCCCGACTGCCAGGTCGCGCCCGACGATGGCCGTGGTCAAGAGCGCGCCGACGGCCACCACGCACATGACCGGGTTTTTGATTTGCTGGCGCGGGTCGAGCTTGCGCACGGTGTCGCCCAGCGCCCGCCGCACGATCTGCGAGTCGAACAAGGGGCTTGTCTGTGCTTGTGCAGGCATACTTGCACCATCCTTGAGTTATTGACTTTAGAACACCCGCCCGCTCTGCAATAGCAGATGTTCGACCAGCGGCCCGAGCGTGAGCGCAGGGAAAAAGGTCAGCGCGCCGACGACGACGATCACGGCGACCAGCAGCAGCGCAAAGAGCGGGCCATCGGTGGGGAAGGTGCCCGCCGACGGCGGCGCGGCGGTCTTGCCGGCCATGCTGCCCGCGATGGCCAGCGCGGGCAGGATGACGCCGAAGCGGCCCAGCCACATCGCCACGCCGATCCACAGGTTGTAGAAGGGCGTGTTGGCATTCAGCCCGGCGAACGCGCTGCCGTTGTTGCCCGCGCCGGAAGCAAAGGCATAGAGCATTTCCGTCAGGCCGTGGGGTCCCAGGTTGGCGCGGCTGGCGAGCGCCGCCGGAGTGACAGCGGCCAGCGCGGCAAGGAGCAGGATGGCCCCGCTCGGCAGCAGGATCGTGAGAAACGCCATCTTCACCTCGCGGCTTTCGACCTTTTTGCCCAGGTATTCGGGCGTGCGCCCGACGAGCAGACCGGCGATGAACACGGTGAGCAGCACGAACATCAACATGCCGTAGAGACCGGCGCCGACGCCGCCAAAGACCACTTCGCCCAACAGGATGTACAGCAGCGCCATCCCGCCGGCCAGCGGGTTGAAGCTCGACAGCATGGCGTTGACCGAGCCGTTGGACGCGGCGGTGGTGGCCGCGCCCCAGAGCACGCTGCCGATCACGCCGATGCGCACTTCCTTGCCCTCCAGGTTGGCGGCTGCCCCGGTGATCGGGTTCGGGGCAAGCTCCGCCCAGACCATTAAGCCGCAGCCCAGTACAAAGAGCAGCAGCATGGCGGCGAAGATGGCCCAGCCCTGGCGCGTCGCGCCCACCAGCCTGCCAAAGGTGCAGGTCAGCGCCGCGGGAATCAACAAGATCGCGGCCATTTGCAGAAAGTTGCTCAGTGGGGTGGGATTTTCGTAAGGGTGTGCGCTGTTGACGTTGAAGAAGCCGCCGCCGTTGGTTCCGAGTTGTTTGATGGCGATCTGCGAAGCCGCAGGCCCCTGGGGCAACAGTTGCGATTCTCCCGCCAGGGTGACGACCGGCGCCGCGGGGGCGAAGTTTTGCACCACGCCCTGGCTCACCAACAGCAGCGCCAGCACGATGCTCAGCGGCAGCAGGATGTAGAGGATCGAGCGCACCAGGTCCACCCAGAAGTTGCCGATGGTGTGGGCCGGGCGCGACGCCAGCCCGCGCGCCAGCGCGACGGCGACGGCCATGCCGGTGGCCGCGCTGGCGAAGTTCTGCACGGTCAAGCCCGCCATCTGTGTCAGGTAGCTCAGGGTCGTCTCACCGGCGTAAGCCTGCCAGTTGGTGTTGGTCGCGAAGCTCGTGGCGGTGTTGAAGGCCAGCAGCGGCTCCATGCCGGGCAGCCGCGCCGGGTTGAGGGGCAGCAGCCCTTGCAGCAGTTGCAGCAAGAAGAGCAGGGCAAACCCCAGCAGGTTGAAGACCACCACCGCCAGCGCATAGCCGCGCCAGGTCATCGCCGCGGCGGGATCGACGCCGCCAAGCCGGTAGATGCTTTGCTCGACCGGCGCCAGCCACGCCAGCCACCCTATCTGCCCGCAGTAGACGTTGGCCATGTAGCGGCCGAGCAGCGGCACAACTGCGATGAGCAGGCCGAAGTAGAGGAGCGCCTGAACCCCTTCCGTGACGAACATAGCTCAAAACCTTTCCGGGTAGAGCAGCGTGAAGGTCAAATAGGCGAGCAAGATCACGCTGCACACGCCCGCCGCCAACCAGTCCCACGCCATCGTCGCCTCCCCGAATTTGTCCTGGCGGCGCCATCCACAATTTCCGCCGCCTGCATCCAGGATGCGCCCGCTGCCGGTCAAGGGGCGATCAGGGAGTTGGGTCTATGCATCAAGAAATGATCAAGGTTTTCGCAGCGACATGGTTCTGGAAGTTGCGAGGGGCGAGTTGCGAGGGGCGAAGCCTATCTTCAATGAATCTTGATCTTTTCTTGATATGGTCCGGCGGTTCCTTGATGCCCGGCTGACCGCACCAGGGGCTAGAGTGATAAGCAGCGCACTCGCACTGCCGCAAGATTGGCGAGGCAAGAGTGCAGGAGCAGAGGATATCTATGAGCACCGGGCAGCTTGGCATCGTTATCACAATGTTTGTGGTCGTTGTCACCGCGATTCTGATCTGGGACGAGGTGCGCGCGGAGGTGCGCTTCCGCACCTGGCTCGACAGTATTCGCAAAGAGAAAGACGATCCGCAATGACTACGCAACGTGGCATGTCCATCCCGTTTGGCTCGATCAAGCACTTCTTGATCGGCCCGCCATTTCCCAACAGCGCCGAGATTCACGAACGGCTGGACAAGGCGCGCGCCCTCGCCGTCTTCGCCTCGGACCCCATCAGCAGCAACGCCTATGCCACCGAAGCGGTGATGAGCGTGCTGATCCTGCTCGGCAGCGGCGCGCTGCAACTGACCATGCCGATTGCCCTGGGGATCGCTGCGCTGGTGATCCTGGTCGTCTTCAGCTACGTGCAGACAATCCTGCATTACCCCGGCGGCGGTGGCGCCTACACGGTGACCAAAGACAACCTGGGCATGATGCCCTCGCTCTTTGCCGCCGCCGCCCTGCTGGTGGACTACACCCTGACCGTTTCCGTGTCGGTCTCCGCCGGCATCCGCGCCCTCACCTCGGCTTTCCCGGAGTTCTACGATTACCGGGTGGCGCTGGCGTTGGGGGCAATCGCCCTCCTGACCTGGATCAACTTGCGCGGGGTGCGCGAAAGCGGCACGGTCTTTGCGCTGCCGACCTACGCCTTCGTGGGCGGCGTGCTCGTCGTCATTGCGATGGGGCTGGCGCGCGCCACTGGGGTGATGGGCGAGCCGCTCGCGCCCCATCCGGTGCAGGTGCAGCCGACGGATGGGGTCAGCCAGTTCGCCTTGATCTGGCTGCTCCTGCGCGCCTTCGCTGCCGGCTGCACCGCACTGACCGGCATCGAGGCGATCAGCAACGGCGTCCAGGCGTTCAAGCCGCCCGAGGCGCGCAACGCCGCCGTCACCATGATTTGGATGGGCGTCATCGCCATGACTCTCTTTCTGGGCATTTCCTACCTGGCAACCCACCTGGCCATCGTGCCGGCGGAAGGCGACAGCGTGCTCTCCCAGATGACGCGCATGATAGCCGGCAACGGTTTTCTCTACTACTGGGTGCAGTTTTTCACGATGATGATCCTGATCCTGGCCGCCAACACCGGCTATCAGGACTTTCCCCGGCTGAGTTCGTTCCTGGCCAACGACGGCTTTCTGCCGCGCTGGATGCAAAACCGGGGGAGCCGGCTCGTCTTCAGCTCAGGCATCCTGGTGCTGGCGCTTCTTTCCGCCACCCTCGTCGTGATCTTCCGCGCCGACGAGATCGCCATGCTGCCGCTCTACGCGCTGGGCGTGATGCTCTGCTTCACGCTCTCGCAGGCGGGGATGGTGCGCTTGATGGGGCGCGTCGGCAAGATCCCGCCGGGGGAGGCGTTACACACCCACGCCACGGTGATCCATTACGAGCGCGGCTGGTGGTGGAAGCGCGGCCTCAACGCGGTCGGCGCAGTGACGACCGGCATCGTCTTCGTGGTGCTGGTGGTCACGAAGTTCACCGAAGGCGCGTGGCTGGTGGCCATTGCGATTCCACTGCTGGTCTTCTGGCTGCGCTCGATCCACCGCCACTATGAAGCCGTGGCCGTCGCCTTGAGCACGCAGGACCTCCAGCCCATCGACCTGATCGGCATCGGCGATGTGGCGATTGTGCCCATCGCCGACATCCACCGCGGCACGCTGCGCGCGCTCAAGTATTCCAAGCGGCTGGCCAGCGACGTGCGCGCGGTGAGTATCGTCACCAGCGCGGAGCAGGAAGCGCGCGTGCGGCGCCGGTGGGCGAGCTTTCCCGACGTCACCGGCGGCATCCGGCTCGACATCATCACCTACGACTTCCGCGACATTCTCTCGCCGCTGATCGAGTACATCGAACAGATCGCCGAGCGGGAGTACGTGTCCTCCCTGATCACGGTGGTGATCCCGGAGTTTGTGCCGGAGTCGATCACCGCCCATCTGCTCCACAACCAGACCGCCAATCTCCTGCGGATGCGGCTGCTGGGCCAGGAAAACATCGTCATCATCGACATCCCCTATCACATCCAGGCCCCGGCTCCACTGGACCAGCGCCAGGAGTGGGTGACGCTGCGCTGAGGCGGGCGGATGGGAGGACAAGTTTGCCCCGCGCGCCCGCCGGGTCTACAATGGTTTTCATCGGCGACAAAAGATCGCACGCCAAGACGCAAAGACGCCAGGAGAGAGGGTGAGGGGGTGACGGAAACGCACCCTATGGCCGCTCGAAGTTCAGCACTTGCGTCTTTGCGTCTTGGCGTGACATAAAACCATTGTGTTGCCTGCTGTCCAGTCCAGGAGCCGGGTTTCTCATGTCCATTTCCACTGCATCGCCAGCCGCCGCGCCGGGGTCGAACCGCGGCGCGCTCGCCGTGCTCTTCGCCTCCCTGGTCATCGTCATGCTCGGCTTTGGCATCGCCATCCCGCTGATGCCCTTCTACATCACCCACTTCGACGCATCGGGTGCGGCGCTGGGGCTGATGATCGCGCTCTACTCCTTCATGCAGTTTCTCTTTGCGCCGCTCTGGGGACGCCTCTCCGACCGCATCGGGCGCAAGCCGGTGCTGCTGATCGGCATTGCCGGTTTTGCCGGCGCGTTCTTCCTGCAGGGCATCGCGCAGACGCTGTTCTGGTTCATCCTGGCGCGATCGCTGGCCGGCGTGCTTTCGTCCGCGGCGCTGCCCACCGCGATGGCCTATGTGGCCGACACCACCACTGCCGAGAACCGGGCGCGGGGCGTCGGCATGATGGGCGCGGCCATGGGCCTGGGCATGATCTTCGGGCCGCTCCTGGGCGGGCTGCTGG
>JAPKMV010000158.1 GCA_026645635.1 Caldilineaceae bacterium | reverse complement strand
TGTAACTACCAAGCCTCAGAGATAAGATGATCCACAGATTGCGCAGATTTCACAGATTAACTGCTGGTGCATCTGCGAAATCTGCGGATGATGCCTGAGTAGTTACACGAATAGGAGTTTTTGCATGAGCAGATTCGGCGACGACCCGCTGGCATTTTTCAACGCAGTCTATCGTGAACTCCCGCCGTGGGAGATCGGCGAGCCACAGCCGGACATGGCGGCGCTGCTCGCCAGGCATCCGCCTGCCAGTCCCGTTCTGGATGTTGGCTGTGGCTCCGGAGACCTGGCGCTTTTTCTTGCGCAACAGGGCTGCCAGGTGCTTGGGATTGACTTTGTGGCGCCGGCGATTGCCGCTGCGCAGTCAAAAGCCAGTGCGCTGCCCGCCGACGTGGCGCGCCGAGTCGATTTTCAGGTTGCCGACGCGCTGGCGCTTTCACGGCTGGAACGGCAGTTCGGTGCGGTGGTGGACTCCGGCTTCTTGCACCTGTTGGATAGCGAGCAATCCGAACGTTATGTGGCCGAACTTGCCGTCGCCCTGCGTCCGGGCGGCCGGTACTATTTGCACGCATTCGCCGTAGAGTTTCCGGTTCCAAACGTACCGCGCAGCGTGGACGCTAATGAGATCCAGGCGCGTTTTTCTGCGGCCAACGGGTGGCGCATCCTCGACCTGTACGCCGGCACATTTCTCAGTCGCGTTGCGCCGCCTGTGCCTGCAACCTGTGCGTGCATCGAGCGCATGGCAGCTTTCACGCAGGGATTGTAAATCTTGTTGTGATGCTCTATGATTCCCTGGTCGCTGTCGTCGTATTGAGTGCAGCATACGGCTCCCCGAAGTTGATTTCCAGAAGGAGTCTGTAAGATGAGGAACGATCCACCATCTCGTGAGATCCCGGGCGCGTATCACGCCGGCTCCCGTGATCTCCAAGACCGCTTTGACTCCCGCCGCATTGCCGATCGCTTGGAACAGGTGACCGCCCATACTGCCTTTACCGCAGGCGACCGCGCGTTCATTGCCAGTTGCCCCATGTTTTTTCTCGCCACAACCAACCCGGAGGGCTGGCCCGACTGCTCCTACAAAGGCGGCATGCCCGGCTTCGTGCGCGTGCTCGACGAGCACACCCTGGTCTTTCCCGACTACGACGGCAATGGGATGTTCCGCAGCATGGGCAACATCCTGGTCAATCCCCAGGTCGGGCTGCTCTTCATCGACTTCCAGCGACCGAACCGGATGCGGGTCAACGGCATCGCTACGCTGCACACCGATGATCCCCTGATGTCGGAGTTCCCAGGCGCACAGCTCATCGTTCGGGTGCAGGCGGTGCGCATCTTCCCGAACTGTCCGCGCTACATCCACAAGATGCAGCTTGTCGAATACTCCGTCTATGCACCGACTCAGGATCAGACGCCGCCCGAGCCGGACTGGAAACGCATGGCCGAGTTTCGTGACGCCCTGCCGCAGCGCGGCGGCGCATCGACCTGATCACATCCACACACGGCTGATCAAATCCAGGGATTTCACCATGACGCTCCAATTATCGAAGGTTTATCAGGTCGAGACAACACACCTGAAATGGTGGCACAACGCCGTCATCTACGAAGTCTATCCCCGCAGCTTTCAGGACAGCGACGGCGACGGCATCGGCGACCTGGCCGGCATCATCCAGCGGCTGGATTACCTGGCCGATCTGGGCGTCAATCTGATCTGGATCTGCCCGATCTACACCAGCCCCATGACCGACTACGGCTACGACGTGGCCGACTACTGCGACATCCATCCCATGTTCGGCGATCTGGCCACCTTCGACCGGCTGCTGGCCGCCGCCCACGCGCGCGGTCTCAAGGTCGTGCTCGACCTGGTGCCCAATCACACCTCCATCGAACATTCCTGGTTCCAGGGGTCGCGCAGTGCGCGCGACAACCCCAAGCGTGACTGGTACATCTGGCGCGACGCCGCGCCCGATGGCGGGCCACCCAACAACTGGGAGTCGATCTTCGGCGGCTCCGCCTGGACGTGGGATGCGCCGACCGGTCAGTATTACTTCCACACCTTCCTGGTCGATCAGCCCGAACTGAACTGGCGCAACCCGGAACTGGTCAATGCCATGAAGGATGTGATCCGCTTCTGGCTGGATCGCGGCATCGACGGTTTCCGCGTCGATGCAATTGTCTGCCTGATGAAGGACGCCGCGTTCCGCGACAACCCGCCCGCAGGGGCGGACAGCTTCTGGGCCAACTGGGGGCTGACGCTGGAGCCGCGCTACACCATGCATCAGCCCGACACCTTCGACCAGATCATCGACCTGGCGCGGATTTTCCACGAGGAATACGAGGACCGGGTCTACATCGGCGAGACCGGCGCGCCGATCTTCGAGATGCTGATTCCCTACTATGGCAAACCGCTCGGCGGCTTCGACATCCCCTTCAACTTTTCCATGCTCTACACTACCTGGGACGCGGCCAATATCCGCGCCCTGGTCGAAGGCTATTACGCTGTGATTCCGGCGGGCGGCTGGCCCAACTTTGTCTTCGGCAACCACGACGACCACCGCCTGGCCACCCGCTACGGCATGGAGAATCACCGTTCCGTGGCGATGCTGCTGCTGACGCTCTGGGGCATCCCAACGATGTACTACGGCGACGAACTGGGCATGGCCGACGTCTTCGTGCCCGTGGAGAAGCGCCGAGACCCCTGGGGCATCAACAAGCCGGAGAGCAACTTCGGCCGCGATCCGGAGCGCACGCCGATGCAGTGGGACAGCTCGCCCAATGCCGGCTTCACTGCGGGCGAACCCTGGCTGCCGCTGGCCGACAATTACCAGACCGTGAACGTCGCCGTCCAGTCTGCGGATCCCCAGTCGACGCTCACCTTTTACAAGCGGCTGCTGCATTTGCGCCGCGCGTCGCCGACGCTGCTCCACGGCTCGCTTGCCTTTGTCGATGGCGTGCCCGACGAAGTGCTGACCTACGTGCGTGAGGCCGCGGCGGAGCGGCTGCTGATTCTGATCAACTTCGGCTCACAGGTGAGAGAGGTCGATCTGCGCTCGATCACAGCCACGGCGGAACTGCTGCTCTCCAGCCATTTCGCCGAGCACAGCGGCCCGCACGTGCGCCTCCAGCCCCATGAGAGCGTGTTGCTGCGCATCGCGGCGGATGCTCAGGAGTAATGCTGTGTCACGCCAAGGCGCCAAGACGCCAGGTCTTCTCTTTGCGCCTTTGCGTCTTGGCGTGAGTCTGCTTTTCCCCGGCGCAGGCGCATGAAGATCACCGTCTTTGCGGCGGGTTCGCGCGGCGACATCCAGCCCTGCGTCGCCCTGTGTCGTGGCTTGCAGCAGGCAGGCTACCGCGTGCGTCTGGCCGCCCCCGCCGATTTCGCCGGCTTCGTCCAGGAGCACGGCGTCGCTTGCTTCCCCTTGCGCGGGGATGTGCAGCAGATCATGGCGAGCGACACCGGGCGCCGCTTCATGGAGACTGGCGGCGCCAATCCCATCCAGTCGATCCTGACCGTGCGCAAGCTCATCGCACCGGTGGTGCAGCAGATGGCCGAGGATGTCTACGCGGCGTGTCGCGGCGCCGATGCGCTGATCTGCCTGGGCGTCTTTGCCGCCTTCGGCCACGCCATCGCCGCAGCCCTGCGCATTCCGCTCATCAATTTCGAGCCGACGCCGCTGCTGCCGACGCGCGCGTTTCCCGCGCCCTCCTGGCTGATCCAGCGCAGCCTGGGCGGCTGGCACAACTACCTGGCGGGCGTACTCATGCTCCAGGTGGTCTGGCTCTGGTATCGCCCCTTTGTCTTGTCCTTCCGCCGGCGTCTTGGGCTGCCGAGCTACAGCGGCGGGCAGTTCCGCCACGACCTGGCCACCACGCCGCTGATAGGCGCGTACAGCCCCACCGTCATCCCCCACCCGGACGACTGGCCCGCGACCGCACACGTCACCGGCTACTGCTTCCTGGAGAGCGTGGGCGATTGGCAGCCGTCGCCCGCGCTCATGGCCTTTCTGGATGCAGGCGACCCGCCCGTCTACATCGGCTTTGGCAGCATGGCCGGCCGCGACCCGGAGCGCCTCGCCCGGCTTGTGCTTGACGCGCTGGCCCAATGCGGTCAACGGGGCATCCTGCTCACCGGCTGGGGCGGTCTGCGCGCCGAGACGGTTCCGGCCAATGTCTTCGTGCTCGCAGCCGCGCCGCACCGTTGGCTCTTCCCGCGTATGGCCGCGGTGGTGCATCACGGCGGCGCGGGGACGACGGCGGAAGGGCTGCGCGCGGGCGCGCCCACCGTGATCACGCCGTTCGTGCTCGACCAACCCTTCTGGGGCGAGCGCGTCCGTGCGCTGGGCGTGGGTCCGGCGCCGATTCCGCAGAAGCAGTTGACAGCCGAGCGCCTGGCAGATGCGATCCGCGCAGCCGTCGGCGACCCGGCCCTACGGCAGCGCGCCGCGGCCTGTGGCGCCGCCATCCGCGCCGAAGATGGCGTCGGCAGCGCCGTGAAGGTGGTTGCCCGCTATTTCGGCGCGCCCAAACCGGGAACAGGTGACTGGCAATCATGAATGGAAACAACGACGGTTACACCGTGCAGCCCTTCCCCCGCATCCGCCTGCCCATGGTCGACGGCGGTCGCATGGGCAGACAGCGGCACACGGTGCACGGGCTGGTGGAGTTCGACGTAACCCTGGCGCGGCAGGCGATCCGCCAGCACAAGCAGGCGACGGGCGAGACGCTCTCCTTCACTGCCTTTGTGGTGGCCTGCCTGGGTAAAGCCATCGACATGAACAAACACATGCACGCCTGCCGCAACTGGCGCAACCAACTGGTCATCTTCGACGACGTGGATGTGAATACCCTGTTCGAGGTCGAACGCGATGGTGTCAAGACAATTCGCCCGCACATTCTCCGCAGCGTCAACAAAAAGAGCTTCCACGAACTCCATCAGGAGATCCGAGCCTTTCAGCAGGAGCACCAGGGCGGCGAGGAAGCAAAATTCATCGAATGGTTTGTCCTGCTGCCAGGATTCGTCCGGCGCCTGTTCTATCTCGCGCTGTTCAAGAACCCGCAGCGGCTCAAGCGCTATTACGGCACCGTGATGATGAGCGCTGTGGGGATGTTTGGGACGGGGAGCGGCTGGGGCATTCCTGTGCCCAACCATACCCTCCAGCTCACGCTGGGCGGCATCGCGCAGAAACCGGGCGTTGTCGATGGCCAGATTCAGGTGCGCGAATATCTGTGCGTCACGATCAGCATCGACCACGACATCATCGACGGCGCGCCTGCGGCGCGCTTCACGCAGCGGCTGCGGGCGTTGGTCGAAGCCGGCGACGGTTTGCTCGACACCTCCGGTGCGGATTCGTTTTGAGCAGTCATCCACTCCGCATCTCTGCGTCAAAGCCACCCCGTGCTATAATCGCCCCCATGCGTGCATACGAAACGTGGCCGCAGCGGGCGGGACTGGGCGCGCTGCTGCTTTTGAGTCTCTTCGCCTGGGCGCCGGCGCTCTATCCCGGCTACTGGCAGGGGCTGGAGGGCTTCGTCCCGGTCTTCAACGCTGCCGCGCCTGGCCCGGTGGCCGCCGTGGCGACGACGCCGGATCTCTGGCGCGGCGCCGGCAGCGCGGCCTTCCTGGTCGCCCAGCCGCTCATCGCGCTGGGCATGGCCGCCACAACGGCCGTGCGCGTCGGCTTCATCTTCTGCTTCCTTGCCGGTGGGCTGGGCATCTATGCCTGGCTGCGGCCACGCCTGGACGATGCCGGCGCGGGGCTGGCCGGTCTCGTCTACGTGCTGGCGCCCCTCTTCCTGGGCGTCGTCTACATCCGCGGCAGCCTGGCCGACGCCACCGTGCTGGCTATGCTGCCGCTGGCCCTCGCCGGGCTGACCGCCTTCACCCCGCGCCGCAGCCTGGCGGGCGCAGCGCTGGCCGTGCTGGCCATCGTCTGGCTCTGGCGCGCGCAGGCGGGGCTGGCGGTTCCGGCTACGATCCTGCTGCTGCTCTACGCCCTGCTGGTGGAACGCAGTTGGCTGGCCGCGCTGGTGACCCTTGTCGCCGCGACCGCCGGGCTGGTCACGCTGCTGCCCTTTTGGAATCAGGTTGCGCCCGCACCGGTCGTCTTCGCCGACCATTTTCTCGATCTCTTTCAACTCTTTGCGGTGGGCTGGGAGGTTGCGCCAAGCGTCCCCGGCTGGCAGGACCGCCTCCCCCTGCAACTCGGCTTTGCCATCGTCGGGTTTACCGTATTGGCGCTGTGGGGCTGGTGGATGAATGCGCGGCGCACGCTGCCCGCCGATCTGGCGCGTCTGTTCTGGTTTGCAGCCATCGGCGCGCTGATTTGCATCCTGCTGGCGACCGCGTTGAGTGCGCCGCTCTGGCAGATCACCGGCGCCGACCGCCTACTCACCTATCCCTGGCAGATGCTGCTGTTGGCGCTGCCGCTGCTGGCCGTGCTGGCAGGCGCGCTGCCCGTCGTGCTGCCTGACCTGCGCACCCCCGCGACCTGGACGGTGCTGGTCGCCGTGACCGTGTTGGCCAGCTATCCCTACCTGACGACTACCTTCACCACGGCGCCGCCGCCGGATCGTCCCGTCGTCATGTTTGGCCGCAGCCAGATCGCGCTGCTGGACGCCCAACTCACTGCGGCGCCCGATGCCCAGACCGCGCAGGTAGCCGTGATCTGGCAGCCGGTGGCATCCCTCGATTTCGACTACAACGTCTTCTTCCAGGCGGTGGCTGGGGAGGGCGAGGAGGAACGGATCGTGGCCCAACTTGACGTGCAGCCGCTGGCCGGCGCACGTCCCGCAACCAGTTGGCGACCGGGCGAGATTCTGATGGAAACCTATACGCTTGACCTGAGCGGGGCGCCCGCAGGTGCACCGCTGCGCTACTACTTCGGCTACTACGACTGGCGCGACGGTGCGCGCCTGCCCGTGAACGGTGGTCTCGACGACAAGTTGGTGCTCGATGGCGAGTAACGCACCACCGGCGGAGACGGCACAACCGCCGCTCTGGCGCGACCTCTACTTCTGGCTCACGCTGGCACTGACGGTTTTCGCAATTGCGCCTTTCTGGCTGCCCGGCTACTTCTGGGGCGCCAATGACGCGCGCCACCACGTCTACTTTCTCTTCGAGTACGACCGCCTGGTGCAGGATGGCTTCTGGTGGCCGCGCTGGAGTCCCGACTTTGCCTTTGGCTACGGCTACCCCTTCTTCAACATCTACGGTCTCTTCAGCCATTTCCTGGCCGAGCTGCTCCACCACTTCCTCGGTTTTTCCCACACCGCTGCGGTGGAAAGCATCTTCGGCGTCAGCATCGTCGCCGCCGCGGGCG
>JAPKMV010000157.1 GCA_026645635.1 Caldilineaceae bacterium | reverse complement strand
CAGAAACTTCAGGCCAAAGGTACGAAGTCCACGCGCCGCCGCCTGAAAAAGCTCGCCGGTAAGGAACGGAAGTTCGCTACTTGGACAAACCACAACATCAGCAAAAGCATCGTTGCTAAGGCCAAAGACACCAATCAGGGAATCGCCATAGAGGAACTTGGCGGTATTCGTGATCGGGTAACGGTTCGTCGGTCTCAGAGTGCAACCCTGCATAGCTGGTCGTTTTTCCAACTCCGCAGTTTTATCGAGTACAAAGCCAAGTTGAACGGCGTGCCGGTGGTCGCGGTCGATCCGCGCAACACGAGTCGCACCTGTCCCGCCTGTGGCAATGTCGATAAAGCGAACCGTAAGACTCAATCCGAATTCTCCTGTGTATCGTGCGGCTTCTCTGGGCTTGCCGACCACATCGCTGCTGGGAACATTTCCAGCAGGGCCGTTGTAAACCGGCCAAACGTCTCGACTGCACAAACTACCGTGCAGCGTCAGGGACAAAGCCCCCGGCTTTAGCCGTGGGGTTGTTTACGCTGGCTTGGTCGGATTTTGACTGGCTCTATGCCCTGATTCAACCAAAGGCTTGATCCCCAGCCCACAAAGCAACGACTGCTGCCGGGCGGTTGCGCTGATCACGGGGGGGGGGAGCGCATCGCGCGGAAGCGGCATTGGAGCCTGATGCCAGCGTGCGCTGACCTGGCGCAGGGGAGAACAAAGCACTCCCAACGCTGTCCGGCAGTCCCTTGTGCCCTCACCAGGCCCCGCGATCATAGGCCAGCAGGGGGTCCGGCGCGGGGATGATGACCGCCGGCTCCCCGAACTGGTCGCGGTACTGGAGCGCAGCGGCAGCCAGCGCCAGAGCGTCGGCGGCATCGTCATTCATGCCATCCGGCGCCCGTTTGGTCTTTGCCTCGATGCTGGCCAGTTGGTTGATGGTCTTCGAGTCGTGCAGCACGATGGACTGATCCAGCACCAACTGCGCCAGGTTGTCGTACATGAGCGTCTTGCCCTTCTCGTTGCTCAGCCAGCCCAGCCGCTCCGTGCTCTGCTCTTTCTCGGCGTCGGCGGAGTGGCCGCGCAGGATGGTCAGCACGCCAGACTCGCGCAGGGCGAGGATCAGGGCGTGGCCGTGGTTGTTGCGCTCGGGCATCACCGCGGCGTAGTTGTACCAGGCGCCCACCTGGTCGATAAAGCCGGCGAACACCTTCGGCTCCCACTTGCCGGCCAGGACGGCCACTTCTTCCCAGGTGTCGGCGTCAAGCACGCTGCCGGCGCTGTCGTCGCTGCCCGGATTGCCTTCGGCCGGGTCGGCGCCGATGACGTAATGGCGACCTGGCACGGGGGAGCGGTAGACGGTCAGGTTGGGGACGGCCGGCGCCGCGGCGACGGTGAGCGGTTCCAGCGGTTGATAGCACCCCTTGATCCACTCAAAGGGGATGCGTTTGGCCGCCTCGATGGGCGCTAACGCCTCCTCCGGGTTGTCGGGATATTCCTGGTAAAGGCCGTCGTTGGTGCCAGTCTGCTTGCGCATGTCCACGGCGATCTTGGCGCGCCATTCCTCGGTGCGTTCGGGGCGGGCGCGCCAGTCCAGGAAGATGGGGTGATAGTCGCCCTCGTGGTCGTACCAGGCAGACCGGAAGATTTCCTTGAATGGCGAGAGCGGCTTCTCCTTGTCCACGGTGGAGATCATGACGAGCTGGCCGCCGGCGTCGATGGTGGGGCGGATGGCATTGAGCACCTTGTTCAGGTCGGGCATGAAGTCGGCCTCGTCCAACACGGCCAGGTTGGCGGTGTAGGAGCGACCGCCGGAGGTGGGCAGCGCCTTCACCCCGCTGCCGTTGGAGAGCACGAAGTCGTGGGCGCTCTTCTGTGTGACGGCGCGAACCTTCATACAGTCGGGCAGATACTCGTACATCTGGGTGATGCGGCTAAGCAGTTCGATGCTCTCGTCGTCGCGTTTGGACATCAGCATGATCTTCGGCGCGGGGTGAAAGACCATCATCCAGAGCGCATAGGTGAGGGTGAGCCAGGACATGCCCAACTGTCGCGCCTTGAGCATCACGATGTAGCGGTGGGTGGCGATGTCGGTCAGCGCCTGCTGCTGCGCCGGCCACAACTCAAAGGGGATCCACCGGCGCAGGGTCGCGTTGTAGATTCGCACATACCGTGCGAAGTAGACCGGGGAGTAGAGACACTTCAGCCATTCGAGTTTTTCGTCCATCGGCGGTGGTCAAGGGGATGCGGAGGTATACCCGGCAAGGTGAGGGCGTGAGAGGGTGAGGGGGTGAGGGGGTGAGAGGGTGACTGAAGCGCACCCTATGCCCGCTTGAAATATCAATGCGATGGCGCGGAGAGGTAAATACGCTGACGCAGAGGCGCGAAGACACAGAGGTTCGCAGAGAACTGCTCTTTGCTGTTCCTCTGCGCATCTCTGCCTCTCTGCGCCTCCGCGTCAAAAATCCGTTTGGTTAGGACCTGCCCAGTTCGGTCAGCACGATGCCGCGCGAGGTGCGCGGCAGGAGCGTGACATAGCCGAATTCCTGCAACTGCTTGAGGCTGTTCTGCACCGTGGAGGTATGCAGGTGCAGCGCGACAGCGATCTCGGCGCGTGTGGGCGGGATGGGTTCTTCGTGGCTGCGCAGAAAGTCGAGGATCTGGCGGGAATGGGCGGTGAGTTCTTTGGCTTTGCGTGCCATAATGCGAGGTTCCTTTCCTACGAGGAGATTGGCTCTGGAATGACCGGGAAGCCGGCGTCTTGCAACTCCCGAACGGCGCGGGCCATGTCGTCGCTGGTGACCGTGATGGCGCCGCTGATCTGGGTCTGATTCTTGGTGATTTCCGTGGCCTCGCCCATTTCGGCGCGGCTGGCGGTGAGGAGTTTGGCCAGGGCGTTGAAGAAGTCCGGCAGGTAGCGGCGCAGTTCCGCCGCGGTCATCTCCGGCAAATCCATGCGCGCCAGCGCGTCGTCGATGGCGTCGAGTTGGCGTCCGATGATGTCGCGGCGCTTGCGCCGGACCAGTTCGACCTCTTCTTCGTCGGCGATGCGCCGTTGCTCCTGGCGGTGGTCGTCCCAGGCCAGCGCGCGGGCGCGCCAGTCGTGTTCTTTGGCGACCTTATACCAATTGGGCGGGGGGCGGCGTGAGGTCAACGGCGTGGCGCCGGTCAGTTCGGCCTGGGCGGCGCACCAGGCGTGATATGCCTGCTCGAAGCTGCGGACGGCCGGCGGCAGGTCGCGGTAGGCGAGGAACCGTTCGTAGTCTTTGGCGTTCTCGCCGGGCCGGCGCAGCCAAGGGCTGGGAGCGTCGACCGGTGGCGCAGGGTGGTGCGCCGGTGGCGAGTGATTGGTTGGGTTTGGGACGGCTGGTTTGGTGGCAGACATAGACCGAGGTAATTGCGGCGGCGGGGGAGTCTGGCTGGAGGCGCCGGCAGGCGGGCCGGCAGATGGGCGGCAGGGGTGGCTGCCTTCGTATGCGATGTGCTCAGGCGTGGTGAACGTCGCTACTGTCGATTGTAGCACAGATATTCGGGTTGTGGGCAGTCAAAGCACTCCACTCGGTTTCAGATTGTGTTGGTGAGGGATCGAGCGTCAGTGCGAACCCGCTCATTTCCTCCCGCCGCTTGCTGCCGGGTAAGGGGCAGCGAGCGGCGGGTCCGTGGGCGTCCCGGACAACGATAATGTCGTTTGCGTTCTGACCTCCACTGAGCGGGCTCAAAGTTTTGATAGATGGCCCAGAGCAAACCTGCCCGCTCCAAACGTTGGTCTGAGCGATGATTGCGGCCATGACTGAGGCGGAGGCGGAAGTCTCGCCAGTACCATTCTGGCGTCACGGGTTGTAAGCCATGATAGTAGTCAAGCAAGTGCACAAGCAACCGGTCGAACTCTTACACCTCGGGCAGCGCTTCTAGTCCCAGGCTGACCGACCCGCCAGTTCTTCCAGCGATTGTAGACACTTCCGACCACGCTCTATACTGGCCGCTCCCACGCTTTTGCAGCGCCGCTCTAGGGCAATGCGTGGGATAGATGTACAATTCTGCTCAATATGAAGCAGCAAATCCATTTGGGAAATTGGTCCATCGTTCTCCTTCTAGTATGGTTCTTGACCGGCTGCACTTCAGCCGAAACAAGTGCGCTACCATACGTCGATCTCAATGTACGCACACCGCTCCCCGCTGCTGCCCCAGCGGAGATCGCTCACCTGCGTGTGGGCGTAGCTGCGATCCTCTCGCCACAAGGTACGGTCGAAAGTTACGGTGAGTTGACGGCCTATCTGGCAGAGAAGCTAGGCCGTCCTGTCGATTTGGTGCAGCGGCGCACCTACGCCGAACTGAATGACATGGTGGAAGAAAACCAGGTCGAACTTGCCTTTATATGTACAAACGCCTATGTGGTTGGCAACGAACAGTTTGGCATGGAACTGCTCCTGGCCCCGGAGATCGCTGGCGAATCGGTCTATTATTCGCAGGTGATTGTGCCCGCGACGAGCGTCTCGCAGAGTATGACCGACCTGCGCGACAAGGTCTTCGCCTTCACCGATCCGATGAGCTTCACAGGTCATATCTATCCGGTCTATATGCTCCAGCAGATGGGAGAAACTGCAGAAACGTTGTTCCAACGCACCTTTTACACCTATAGCCACGACCGTGCCATCGAAGCAGTGGCAGACGGTGTTGCCGACGGCGCCGCAGTCGACAGCCTGGTGCTGGATTACGCCCTGCAGCGCGACCCGAACTTGGCGTCGCGCATCCGCATCATCCACACTTCCGAAGCCTTTGGCATTCCACCAGTGGTCGTCCCGTCAACGCTGCCACCGCGCCAGAAAGCGCAGCTACGCGAGCTTCTGCTCACCATGCACGAGGACGTCGCAGGAAAGACAGTGCTACAGGAACTGGGCATCGACCGCTTTGTCAAAGTCGAAAACGCGGCGTATGACGGCGTGCGCAGACTGGTTCACGCCACAGGGATTGGTGAATGAGCACACCGCACACGTCACTGGACACGCCACTCAGCGTCGCACCCTTTCCGTCACGCCGGTTGAACCGTTGGGTGGAGTTGGCTTGGCACGCTGCCGGCAGCGTCGATGTGCGCACGAAGATCCTTGGCATGGTGCTGGCGTTGACGACAGTACTCGGCCTGGCAGTGACGCTGCAGGTGAGGGCAGTGATGACGAGTGTCTTTGCCGAAGAACTGGAAAGTCGCGGTGTCTCCGTAGCCAGCGACCTGGCGAGTCGCAGCACCGACCCGATCCTGCTCAACGATACCTATGCATTGCACGAATTGCTGCGCGAAACCGTCATCAATCACCCTGATGCACTTTATGCCTTTGTGACTGACGATCATGGCCAGGTGCTGGCGCATACTTTCGGTGAGGCGGGCTTTCCTGCAGGGCTGCTCGACATCAAGATGCTCGCCGCCGCGGAAGCCAACGTCCACGGCGACATCCGCCACTGGGTCTACGCCAGCAATCAGGGCACGGTCCATGAGATGATTGCCCCCATCATGGGTGGCGGCGCCGGTGTCGTGCGCCTGGGGCTCACCGAGCGCCGGCTGCAAACCATCGTTAACACAGTCACCGGGCAGATGATTCTGACGACTTTGCTTGTGGCGCTGGCCGGTATCGTCGCGGCAATGATACTGACCTGGCTGCTGACGCGGCCGATCCTGGACCTGGTCGCCACTACCAAAGAGGTGGGGCGCGGCAACCTGCAGGCGCGCGCGCCGCACTGGGCCGACGACGAGATTGGCACGCTGGCCGACGCCTTCAATCAGATGGTGACAGACCTGGACAGCAGCCAGCGCGCAGTGGTCGAAAAGGAGAAGGCGCGCGATCTGCTGCTCAAGAAGCTAATCACGGCGCAGGAAGAAGAGCGCAAGCGCATTGCGCGCGAACTCCATGATGGTGTCGGGCAGATGCTCACCTCGCTCATGGTAGGAATGCGCACAATGCAACGCAACGACGACCCGGCGACCGCGCAGGCGCGCACCGAGGAGTTGTGCGTGACCGCCGGCGAGACGCTCGAACAGGTGCGTGTCCTGAGCCGGGAGTTGCGCCCCAGTATCCTCGACGATCTGGGCCTGTCCGCAGCGTTGGAGCGCTATGTCGCCGAATTTGCCCGCGTGCACGCCGATGTCACGGTCGACCTGCACTGCGACCTACCCGGCCGTCTGCCCTCAACCGTTGAAACTGCGTTGTATCGCATCGTGCAGGAGGCGATGACCAACGCCGCGCGCCACGGCAAAGCCACCTCAGTCGGCGTGCTGGTCAGCCGGCGCAACGGGACGGTGCAGACAATCGTCGAGGACAACGGCGCCGGCTTCGATGTGGCTGCCGTGCGCCGGCGCCAGAGCAGCGTCGGCATCTTTGGTATGAGCGAGCGCGCCGAGTTGCTGGGCGGCAAGCTCGACATCGAAAGCGGCACTGAAGGCACCACGGTTTATGCCGAGGTGCCGCTGTGAGCAAGATTCGCATTCTGATCGCCGACGACCATGCAGTGCTGCAGGCAGGCCTGGAGTCGATGCTCAACGCCGAGTCGGATATGGTCGTCGTGGGCAGCGCGACCGACGGGCATAGCGCGGTGCGCCAGGCCACGCTGCTCCAGCCCGACGTGATCCTGCTTGACATCAATATGCCGGGTATCAACGGGCTGGAAGCGCTGGAACAGATGCGCACCCAGGCCCCTGTCAGCCACGTGTTGATCCTCACCATGCACGACGACGCCCAATACCTGCGCCAGGCGATGGCGTCCGGTGCGGCTGGCTATGTGCTCAAGCAATCGGCGGGCAAGGAACTGCTCTCGGCGATCCGCACGGTGCAGGGCGGCGGCGTCTATCTCCACCCGGCCCATGCGCGCACGCTGGCCGCGCCGGACCTGCCGGCGGTGGCGCCCGTGGCTATGGGTGAAATTTCGGATACGCAGAAACGGTTTCAACTGCTTAGCGAGCGTGAGGCGGAGGTCTTCGAACTGGTCGCGCTCGGCTATCGCAACAGCGAGATCGCCGACAAACTGGCGCTCAGTGTGAAGACAGTCGAGACGTACAAGTCGCGCTTGATGGACAAACTCGGCTTGCAGACCCGCACGGCATTGGTGCGGTTTGCACTGGAGTTGGGCATGTTGCAGAAGACGGAAACGAACGAAGTAACCTGATACAGTGATTAGCAAGGGTGATAGGTGCTCACGACCTGCTGATTGCTGCCTCTGCGCTTGCGATCGATTTTGCAGTTGTGACTTTCAATGTTGACGAGTTCCGGCGGGCGCCGGCTTTGCGGGCATCGAATCTACCCGCCGATTGAAACATCCTGTCAGCGAATTCCCTGACACCGCCTCGAAAACCCTCA
>JAPKMV010000156.1 GCA_026645635.1 Caldilineaceae bacterium | reverse complement strand
GGGTGTTGATCGCCATGGTGAAGCCCTCGATGCCTGCGTCGAGGAGCAGGTCGGGGAGCGACCACGACTCGCCGTTGACATCGCAGTTCATGGCGGAGGTGATGGTGAAGCCGTAGTCGTCGCGCAGCGTGCGCAGCGGCTGGAGCGTTTCGGCCAACTGGCCGGCGTCGAGCAGGGGCGTCAGGTTGGCGAACATGCCGGTGACTTCGATGCGCCCGGCTTTTTCCATCGCCTGGAAGCGTTCGATCTCCCGCGGGCTGGCGTTACGCAGCCAGCACAGCAGCACGTAGGTGTTCTCCACCGTCCAGCGAAATGCGCCATCGCTATCGCTGTCGGCGGAACGCTCGGCCAGGGTCAGCGCCTGGGTGATGAAGCGCTCGTGCAGGTCAAAGACGATTGGCTGGTCGTGGGTGTAGCCGATGTCGGTGTGGCTGTGGTGGATGAAATAGAGTGTGTCAATCTGCGCCATGTGAATCCTCCCCTGAACAATGGTGCGTCGCAATGACGCCCGAACCTCACGAATGCAAGCAAATCAACTCCTGCCGCGGCGCCGCAGCGCCGGGTGAGAGAAGAACGAAGCCAGTGTCAGCATCACAAAACCCACGCCACGCCGTCAGACAGATCTCCTGGCCTTGGCGCCTTGGCGTCTTGGCGTGAGCCAGGTCGCGCGCCCTCCGCGTTATTGCACCTGCGGGCGCACCGTCACATGATTGAGCAGCCCGCGCAGCCCGTCGACACTGAAGATGGCGCGCGTCCGCTGCGCCGGATTGACGCCCAATTGGAGCCGACGCCAGACTGGCGCCAGCAGTGTTTCTTCGCCGAAGCCGCGTTCCACCAGCGCATTATCCGCCAACTGCACCAGCCGCGGCAACAGATCCGGCGCAGGCTGCGGCGCCTTGAGGCCAAAGCGGACCACCTGCTGGTGATAGACGCGCATTTGTTCCCACCAGCTTGCGCCCAACGCCTCGCGCAGCCAGGGATAGGCCACCGGCATTGCCTCCAGCAGCCCCAGGATCAGCGCGCCGGCGGCCATGTGGGAACGCCACGGCTGCTGGCACGCGGGGCGCACCTCAAGCGTGCCGTAGGTGGTGCGCAGCCGCGCGCTGTTCCAGATGTAGTGGTCGTGAAAGAGAAAAGCAGCAAAGTCAGGCCCATGTTCATGCAGATAGGCGCTGAAAGGGACGATCTCGCCGCCGGCTTTGGCGATCAGATAGGTGGACTGCGCCAGCGTGGCGACGAAATCCTCCATGTCCTCCACTGGCCGCGCCCACATGCCGTGGCGATGCTCCTCGGCGCGGATGGCGGCCATCACCCCTTCGCGCGCACTGCAGTAGGGGCTGAGTTTTCCGGCGTAAACGGGCGAGTTGGCGCAGAGGGCGATGATCACCGGCGTGACCAGGTTGCCGTAGTTGAGCATGTCCACCATTTCGCTCCGGCGGATCGCCACCTGCAACTGGTCGGACGCGGTCACGGTGTACCAGAGCCAGGTTTCGCCCATCGCCCGGTAGAGGCTCTGATAGCGCTGCTTGGGCGCCATGATGCGCAGGCTTGGCGGCGTCAGCGGCTGTACGCCGTAGCCGAGCACCCGCCAGCCGAAACGCGCGGCCTGACGCGCCACCCGCACCACCGCCTCCTCGGTCAGGGTGCGCACTTCGTGGAGATGCTGGCAGGGCCGCGTGTTGATCTCCACCGTGCCCAGCCCCACCTCCAGCGCATAGCTGTAGTCCGCGCCCTTCAGCCCGACGATGAAGTCGCGCTGGCCGGGCCGCCCGGCGCCATACTCCGCCTCCAGTCCGCCGCCCTTGAGCAGCCCATCCCACAGCCGCCGCGCATCCACCGCCGCGCCGTTCTCGTCGACGATGGGGTATTCGGCCTCGCGGCCCACGGTGCGCGGGCCAGCCAGCGTCTCCGGGAACCCGGCGGTGAACCGTTCCGCCAGCGTGCGGATCGTGGAGGCCAAGGCTGGGTCGGGTTGAGATGCGGTGTTCACGATGGGTGAGGTCCTTGGTGGTGTGGAGATTGGAGATTGAGAGATTGTGAGATTGGGTGTTCCGTGCCCTTTGATTGTGATGGGGGCATGGTGACGTCGCCCCTCGCCCCTCGCCCCCCGCAACTCGCCCCTCACCGCAACCGCCGCACGATCTCCGGCAGCTCCGCGTACTGGCGGCAGATGGCGCTGGCGCGGGTCTGCTGGCTGCCGCGGTCGATGACGCCGGTGTAGAGCACGGCGCGCATCCCGATGGAGAGCGGGCCGTGAATGTCGTTGCTCTCCCGGTCGCCGATGTGCACCATTTTCATCGGCGGCAGGCCGGCCTGGTGCGACGCCATGCGAAAGACCTGCGCCGATGGCTTGGATGTGCGCACCTCGTCAGAGAAGATGGCGAACTTGAAGAACTGGAGCAGCCCCTGTTGCGCGAGCAGGTGCCGCAAACCGACGCCGGTGGTATGAATCGTGTCAGAGATGATGCCCAGGGTGTATTCCTGCGCCAGTACTTGCAGCGCCCAGTGGACGCCCGGCGCAAAGTCCGGCGCGATGCGCACCTCCATCGTTTCGATGGCGCGGCTGAGTTCGTCGATCTCGCGCAGCAGTCGCGCATACTCGCCGGGTCCGGGCACGAGGCCCAAGTGCTCGTAGGCGAAATAGATGCGCTGGCGCACGCCCGGCGTGCGCTGCTCGGCGTGCCAGGCATGGCGAAAGCGCTCCACGGCGTAGCGATAGGCGCTGGCCGCGTCCTCCGGGTCGATCTCCGGGTAGCGGCGCACGATGTGGTCGACAAAGAGCGCCACCCGCTCGTCGGCTTTGGTGGGCAGCCCGCGCAGCGCCCGCTTCGGCTCGTCCGAATCGTCGACGGCAATGGTGTCCCAGAAATCAAAGGTAATCGCCTCGATGATTGCCATGGTGGCCGCTGGTCTCTACAAACATATCCGCAGATTGCGCAGATGACGCAGATTTTTCATCGCTATCATGTATCATCTGCGAAATCTGCGCCATCTGCGGATAATGCCTGAAGCGCTGTGAAATCGCAAAGCAGCCCAGCCATACGCTATACTACGGCGCATGGGCAAACACATACCTGCCTCACCCGTTTTTCAGCCGCTGTTGCCGGACGACCTGCGCCGTTTCGTTGCCGAGCAGGCCATCGCCGCTGAGCTGATCGACGGGCTGGGCGACACACCGACGGTGCCTGCTGCCGCCGCGGCGCTGGGCGTGGCGACCGACCAGATCATCAAGACGCTGCTCTTTCTGGTGGAGCGCCGCAGCGAAGCCGGCGCCAATTTCGACGACCCCGTGGTCGTGATCAGCAACGGCGAGCAGCGGGTGGACAAAGGGCGGCTCGCCGCGCACTGCGGCGTCGGTAAGAAGAAGGTCAACCTTGCCCCTGCGACGGTCGTGCTCGACCTGCTCGGCTATCCTGCCGGCGGGGTGCCGCCCTTCGGCCACCGCACGCACCTGCCGGTGCTGGTCGATGCATCGATCCTGGCGTTGCGGGAGCGCTTCGCCGGCGTCATCTACGGCGGCGGTGGCGACGACCGCACGATGCTGCGCCTCACCGTGGACGAACTGCTGCGCGTGACGCAGGGCGAGGTGGTCGCGTTGAGTGAGGACCGCGGATTTGGCGGATTTGGCGGATTTGCGCGGATTTTTCTCCTGCTATTCATCCGCGAGAATCCGCCAAATCCGCTGCATCCGCGGTCTATTGTTCACTGTGCGCAAACGCACAACCAGCCCTGCGCCACAGCACAGACACACGCCGCCAGCGCGGCTATCATTCCGTATCAGATAGGACAGGCGGAGCTAACCGTGTGCTCATGCCACACTGCGGAAAGGGAGCCGAACGATGCGCGTGGTTTGGTTTGTGGTGAGCTTCTGTGCGCTGCTCATGGCGGTGACAAGTTGTGCAGGATTCCTGGTGCCGGCTCAGGTCGAGTATGGCGCCGAAGTGGCGTTTGCGCCGGGCAGCGCAGTGCAGTACCCTGATTTTTCCCTGGAGTACGTTGGCCAGCACCGGGTGATCCCGGAGCAGTATCCGCGCGGCTTTCTCTACTATGACTTCCGCGTCAGCCACGGCGACGTGATGCAAGATGTGGCGTGGACCGATGGTACGGGCGAGATCGGCCCGGTCGATTTTACCTTCGACGGCGCCGCCTATACGCTGGAGGTGACGGACCGCAACGGGATGGAGCCGTTCACCGCGGGGCGGGTGGTGGTGAAGAAAGTCCAGGAGTAGCGCGCTACATCCCCCAGACCGTGATCGGCAGCCCGTTGTAGCTTTCCGCGCGCCGCCAAATCTTCTCACTCCAAGGCTTATTCGGCGTGCGGTCGAAGATGATCAGGTGCGCCTGCTCCGGGTCGCTGCGGTCGGCGTATTCCCAGGTCTGGCGCAGACCTGCCTCCAGTGTCCTGGCCAGCGATTGGTGCAGCAGTTTGAGTTCGATCACCACGCGCTGCACGCCGCCTGGATAAGGCCAGTGAATCAGCAAGTCGGTGCGCCGCCTTCCCAGGCCGTATTCGCGATCCACCCGCCCGCCGCCATTGATGATGCGCTGCAAGAATGCCTGCATCAGCAACTGCGGGCCGGCCTCTTTGTACTCGAAGCGTTCGATCCAGGACTCAGAGTTTTCTCGGAAGAAAGCCTGGAAAGCGGTCAGTAGTTTTGGCATGTCCAGACGACCATCCGGCAGTATGTACCAGGTGGGCTGGACCTGCGCTTCCAGATTGATCTGCATGATGGTGGTCAGTTCGCGCGGAATCACCTCCCGGTAAATCGGATTGGCAATCTGGATGCCTTTTGATCCGCGCGCCACCAACCCAAGATCGAGCACATATTGGATGTCATCCAGTGTGGCTACACCCTCGATCTCCTCACCCTGAAGGATAGGTTCCACCACACGCTGCACCCGCGGCTCCTGGAGTTTGTCGGCCAGTTGATCGAGGTGGGTGACCCGCCGCAGAATCAGGCTTTCCTTCGCCTGCAGGATCGCCGCTGCGGTGATGGGCCGGCTGCGGTCACGCCCGGCCACGTTGCGCCAGGTGGTTTCATAGGCCAGGGCGTTCACCAGCCAGGGTTGGCCGTTGGTCAACTGCCAGACCAACGCCAGCGCTTCCGGTTCAAAGACCTGGCCGGTTTCCTGCGTGTGCTCCAGCAGCAGCGTCGAGACTTCCTCCTTGTCAAAATCACCCAGGCGCAGGGACTCGGCCTTGATGTTGAATGCGCTCCCGCCGGTGATCGTAGCCTTTTCGCGCGACGACTGGATACGGTAATCTTGCAGGTCGCGCACACCGCAGAGGATCAGACTGTGCGGAAACTGCGTCGGGCGTTTTGGATAGCCTGCCCGCAGTTGCCGCAGCACAGAAATTAACGTGTCGCCCACCAGGGCGTCGATCTCATCCAGCAGCAGCACCACGGGACGCGACAACGTCGCGCACCAGCGCGTCAGGAACTCTTCGAGCAGCACGATTGCCGGCTGCGTGGGCAGTAGTTCCAGCGCCAGCCGTTGCCCTTCCAGGTCGCCGATCTGCCAGCGCGCGGCGTTGGCAATCGCCTGCGTGACACCGGTCAAGCCCATCTCCACGTTTTCGCGCGCCGCCTGCGCCCCTTCGATGTTGGCGTAGACGGCGAAATAGCGCCCATCTTGGTTGAGGTAGTCGGCCAAAGCCAGCAAACAGGAAGTCTTGCCGGTCTGCCGTGGGGCGTGAAGCAGGAAATATTTCTCCTGGTCGATCAACTCGAGCAGTTCAGGCAGCTTGAAACGCGTCAGTGGCGGCAGACAATAGTGCTTGTCGCAGTTGACAGGTCCTTCGGTGTTGAAGAAGCGCATGGTTTATCTCCTGGCTCCAGTATACCCCGTTTCGGCGGCAGGCAGGGAGCAACGTTACGCCCAGAGGTCGTCGTCTTCGCGCGGCGGCACAAACAATTCCCGCGCCGGGCTGCTTGCGGGCGCAACTGCCTGCTCCGACCAGTTGAGCCACTCGGCGGGTGCGTCGAGATCCTGTCCGCCGTGCTCGGTGATACGCCGGCGCACGCGCAGCATCACCGGCGTGTTGACGCTGGCTCCGCTGACGATCACCTGGCCTTTGCTCAGGCTCGGCAGTTCGCGCAACAGGTCGCGGCCCACGCTCTCCACCGACGAGGCGATGCGGTCCTGGTCGATGGGGTTGGTGATGCGCATGATGCATTGGGTCATGCACTGGCTCAGCACGTCGCCGTCGAGTTTGCCCGGCCGCTGGGTGATCAGCCCGATGCTCACGCCGAACTTGCGCCCCTCGCTCAGGATCGTCTTGAGCACCTCCGAACTGACCGCGTCGGCGTTGGCCGGCGCGTAGTTGTGCGCCTCCTCCAGCAAACAGAAGACGGGGTAGGGCATGAATGTGCGGTCGCCCGCGGCGGCCTTGCCCTTGGCTGTATCCATGCGCGCCTGGTAGACACGGCGCAGGAGCGTCGCCACGATCACCTGCTGCTCGCGGCCATCCACCTCGTTGAGTTGGATCACCGTGCACTGTCCTGGCTTGAAGAGTTCGTCCAGTTCCAGGTTTTCGAAATCGTTGAAGATGCGGCTGTTGCCCAATGAACTGCCGAGGCGCCAGACCAACGCGCCGGTGGTCGCGTCTTCTTCCTCGAAGCCATCCTCGCCGCCTTTCTTGCCTTCGCCGCTCTGGCGCACGGCGTAGAGCAACTGCTCCAGCGTGTAATGGCCGTTCTTGGCGCTGCGCTGGGCGAAACTGAATGCGCGGCCCAGTTGATAGTGCATCTTCTCGGAGAGGTTCGGCAGCAGGTAGCGCAGGTCGGCCAGGGTCAGCGTGTCGATGCGCACGCGCAGTTGGTCAGGGCGGAAGATGCGCACCAGCGGCTTGTAATTGCCGGCGCGGAACTCTGGCAGGTTGGGCATCTGCTGCAAGGTGTTGTATTCGCCGTGGGGGTCCACCACCAGCACCGCGGCGCGGTTGTGGGGCATCATCAGCTCTTCCAGCAGGACACCGGCCAGGTAGCTCTTGCCACTGCCCGTGCTGGCGATGATGGCCAGATGCGTGCTGGTGAAGCCGCGCACGGAGAGCGCCACCGGCACGGCGTCGTCGGGCCGGCTGAGCAGGCTGCCCAGGTGCGCGCTGCCCCGCTCGCCTCGCTTGCGCCGGCTCAATACCTCCGTCAACAGTTCGTCGCCGGCGATGTAAACCGGCGCACCGCCCACCGGCGGCACCCGCGGGTTGATGAATTCGCCCAGCCCAGGATCGTGATAGCCGAGCACCGCCACGGTTAGTTCGAAGAGTTCGTTGGCCTCGCTCTCAAAACCCAGGAGTGCAGCCACCTGGCCGGGCGGCACGCTAGGGTCGGCCATGAAGCTGTCGGGAAAGAGTTTC
>JAPKMV010000155.1 GCA_026645635.1 Caldilineaceae bacterium | reverse complement strand
AGGCGAAGTTTGAGGTTTTCTGGGGCGATGTGCGTGCGTATGCGGAAAAGTTGCGAAACTTGTGAGACATTGTCAAGGTAGGTCAATTCTGACGCAGAGACGCAGAGTGGCAGAGGCTCGCAGAGGAAAACAGAGGAGAACGGAGGAGAGTCCTGTATGAGCTTCTCTGCGCTTTCTCTGCATCTCCGCGCCTCTGCGTCAAAATGGGTAACTCTACGAAACACATAGGCATGCATGACTACGAACCAGCAAGACAACCCCTACGTCGGCCCGCGCGCCTTCACCGAACGTGAGGCGAACCGCTTCTTTGGCCGCCAGCGCGAGGCGCGCGACCTGCTGGCGCGGGTCGTGTCGGAACGGCTGCTGCTCTTTTACGCCCAGTCCGGCGCTGGCAAAAGCTCGCTGCTCCACACCCGGCTGATCCCGGGGCTGCGCGATCACGAAGGCTTCCAAGTGCTGCCGGTGGGCCGCGTCTCCGGCGCGCTGCCCGCGGGCGCGGAGACCGTAGACAACATCTACCTTTTCAACCTGCTGGCCAGCCTGGAGCAGAGCGGCGGCGCGTCGGCAGCGCTGGCGGCGCGGCTGGCCCACGTGAGCCTGCCCGACTTTCTGGCGCGGCTGGCCGCCGAGCGCACCACCGATGCCGATGGCAACAATGCGCGGCGCTGGGTCTTCCGGCCCGATGCGCCCGTAGCGGCGCTGCCTGCGGGGAGTGGCCCGCGCTTCGCCCTGATCATCGACCAGTTCGAGGAGATCATCAGCACCCATCCCGAACGGTGGGCGGAGCGCGCTGACTTCTTCCGCCAACTGGACGCTGCGCTGCGTGCCGACCCCAACCTGTGGATCGTGCTCACCCTGCGCGAGGATTACGCGGCCAGCCTGGACCCCTACGCCGCGCTGGTGATCAATAAGCTGCAGGCGCGCTACCGCATGGAGCGCATCGACGTGGCTGCTGCGCTGGAGGCCGTGCGCAGGCCGGCGGAACTGGGCGGGCGGCCCTTTGCGCCGGGCGTGGCGGAGACACTGGTGGACGACCTGCGCCAGATTCGCCTGACCGGGCAAGCGGGTGCGGTTCCCGGCCAGTATGTGGAGCCGGTGCAGTTACAGGTGGTCTGTTACCAGTTGTGGACACGGTTGCACGAAGCAAGAGACCTGGTTCCTGACAGAAACCGGGTCTCTGCAGATGCCATCACCCAGGAGGATTTGGCCGCAGCAGGCGATGTGGACCATGCGTTGGAGCAGTTCTACGCGGCGACGCTGGCCGCGGTGATGGCGGACCCGGCGGTGGCGGCCGCAGGCGTGAGCGAGCGCAGCCTGCGCACCTGGTTCGACAAGGAGCTGATTACGCCGTCGGGCATCCGCAGCATCGTCCTGCGCAACGAGGGGAGCGGCCGCACCGGCAGCCTGCCCAACGCGGCCGTGGACGCGCTGAGCCAGCGCTTTCTGCTGCGCACCGAGCTGCGCGGGGGCGGCGCCTGGGTGGAACTGGTGCACGACCGCTTCGTGGAGCCGATCCGGGCGAGCAACGAGGCCTGGTTTGCCGAGCATCTGAGCACCTTGCAGCGCGCGGCTGCGCTCTGGCAAGACAGCGGCCGCGCGTCAGGGCTGCTGCTGGCCGAAGCTGCGCTGGACGGCGCCGTGGCCTGGGCGAGTACGCACACCCTGCTGGAGTACGAGCAGGAGTTCCTGAATGCCAGTTTGCGGTTGCGGGCGGCGGCAGAGCGGGAGTTTAGGCAGAGAAAACTCATTCAGCGGCTATCGATCGTCGCGGCGGTTTTTAGCCTTTTGGCCTTCGCGGCCCTGATGTCGTCCTTGTATTTACGTTACGAAAGCGATACCCGCAAAGCTGATGCAGACAAGGCAACGAACCGTGCGGCAGCCAGCGAACTGGCGGCCGAGGCGCAGATTGAGATGGCAAAAGCAATTCCCGATCCGGTGCTGGCCCTGCTGCTAGCCAAAGAAGCAATCAGCGCGACGCTGACTGTCGACCACTACGTGCATGAGAAGGCCAGCAAGGCGCTGCTCGATGCCATCGAATCCGCTCCGCCGTGGGTCATGAATTTGCCGTTTCCAGCGCCAGGAGAATCTGTGAACTCGGCGGTGTTTAGCCCGGATGGTACGCGTATCCTGACCGCCGGGTGCGATGAAATCAATGTATTGGGCGACCAAACGCGGTATTGTGCCCAAGGCACGGCACGAGTATGGGATAGGGAAACCGGACAGCCTTCCTTGCTGCTGAACGGTCATGCATGCTCCTTGGTCTCGGTCAATTGTGGAGTATGGTTTGCAAGCTATAGCAGTGACGGCTCGCGCATCGTCACAGTGGGGTGGGAAGGGCAGGCGATCATCTGGGATGCCGCCAGTGGCATGGAAGTCCGCAGACTCGGCGCCGCCAACGGCGTTATTGATTCCGCTGATTTGTCTTCGAATGGGAAGCAGATGGCCGCTGTTAGATGCGCTCTGGCTGATGGTGCGTGTCAAGAAGCTACGGTGGATGTATGGGAGCTCGATAGTGGGCAGCTACTCTACAGCCTGCGACCTAGAGACTACGCTTCTTCTGTTTTATTCAGCCCGGACGACGCGCAAATCCTGACAGTCAACTGGAATGGAACAGTGCAGGTGTGGGATGTTGCATCGCGCCGCGCGGTGTTGACGCTCGGCAGTGAAGACCAGCCAATCTATGCCGCGGCATTCAGCCCAGATGGTGACCGCATTGTTGCGGCTGGGTGCGATGAACCGTTGGATGAATTCCTGGGTTGCCGGTCGCAGGTTGCCAGGGTGTGGGAAGCGACAGATGGCACGCTGCTCACTACGCTGCGCGGACATCGCGATTTCATCCAAACGGTAAGTTTCAGCCCGGATGGAAGCCAAGTGTTGACGGCCAGTCGGGATGGCTCCGCCAGGGTGTGGGATGCTTTGAACGGTGTAATGATTCTGATGCTAAATGATCCTGATGTCGAGTGGATGCGGACCGCTGCTTTCAGTCCGGGAGGAGAGCAGATTATCACTGCATCCTTCGGATCGGTCCGAATTTGGGATGCCGCCAAACCGCAAGTGTTGCCTCCAATTCAGGCTGATAAAGACCAGATCACGTCGGTTGCCGTCTCTTCCGATGGTTCGAAGATTCTGACTACATCGGGACTACATGGAGGGCGAACCAAACTGCAGGACTTTGAGACAGGTACACTGCTTTGGGCGCGTGAGTCAGAATGGTCGATGGGTTCTGCAACAGCCAGTCCCAAAAATGATCTGATCGTCACAACCAGTCCTGGGAACTTTGAACCGGGATCGTATGGCACGGTAAGATTTCGGGACCTGGTTTCTGGACTCATTTTGCGGAGGATGCGGCATCCATCATGTGATGAAGCCGGCGCTTGCGGCGTGGGCGCTGTAGCATTCAGTTCTGATGGTCGCCTGGTAATCACGTCTCGCTACGATAACTATGCACGCATCTTGCGGGCCGCAGATGGTGCGGAAGTCCTTGCATCAGGCCCGCACGCAGGTCTCGTGAGAAGTGCACGTTTCAGCCAGGATGGGAAGTACATCGTCACGGCCGACAGACAAGCCAACGTGACAGTCTGGAAAGCCGATACAGGAGAGCAGATACACAACTTCATAGGCGGTCATTTGGCATCATTCAATCCTGCTGGTAATCATCTTGTGACCGGCAATATGTCTGGCACTCTGGCGGTATGGGATGCTTTCTCAGGCGACAATATTTGGTCAGTGGACGGTCACGACTTCTATGTAAATTCTGTTGAGTACGGTCCTACGGGCAAAGTGATCGTTTCAACGGGTGGTGACAATACCGCCAAGCTCTGGGACGCAGCAACAGGAAACCTGCTCTTCACATATACCGGGCACGGCTGCACACCAGATGGTCGCTGCGATGTAAGTGCAGCCACGTTCACGCCCGACGGTAAATCTATTGTCACCGGTGGCTACGACGGCACGGTGCGCATCTGGCCGGCAACGGTCGATGCGCTGTTGGAACTTGCCGACAGCCTTATTGCGCGCGACCCGCCCCAATTGACGCCGGAGGAGCGGCGGCGCTATGGGCTGGAGTAGATCGGTGGCACGCGTAACAGGGGAAGAGCCAGAGTAACGCCCTGTCTGGCCGCTAGACAGGCGGATGCAGCCCCAGCGCAACCCAATAGCGGCGCATCTGCACCAATACGGGCCGGTTCATGCGCAGCGCAGTAATCGTCGCACGACCGGTGGGCGTCTGCCCGACCAGCGTCGCCTCATCGTCGCTCCATGCAAAGTGATCACTCAGGCATAGGTTGTTGATCGTCGTCTCACCGGCTGCCGCCTGCGGAACGATATGATCGACCTCAAAGGTCACACCCAACAACGCTTCAGCACTTCGACAGTAGGCGCAGCGTCCACCAGCCCTGGCTAATACCTGCTCACGCAGAGCGATGGGAACGCGCTGGCTCACTCAAGCACTCCTCCAGACCCTTCGTCTTGGCTCAAGGTGTAGCGGGCGCGAGCCTTTAGCAGGCCAATCTGATCGACCTGGGCCAACAACTCATCCAGGAGTGTCTCTTCATCAGATGTCAATGCATCCGCTCTGTTCTTTTCCAGCAGAACCTGGAGCGTCTGTTGCTGGCCTGGAGCGAGCAGAGACTCGGCCAGCACCTTTAATTCTGCCGCGCTCATCCCGCGTAGAGGTTCCAGGCTGGATGTGAACGCCTGTTTCTTCGCTTTGGCCTGTGGTTTGAGGTCGCGCAGCAGCGCCTTAGCCAACTTGGCTTGTGCATCCGGCGACAATCGATGCGCAGCCTTCAAAACATCACCGTAGGAAACCACTGTCATTGGATGCCTCCTGTACCGTCTGGCCACGATTCTATGCGCCACTGCGGGGTTTGTCAATCCGCGTCGCCAGCATCACACCGCGAGCACCCCCTTGCACCCGCGCCTGCGCGCTTTTCATCACACGCCCCTTTCGGGTAAGATTACGCCATTCGTCTGTCCATCCCTGCCACGCAACCAGAGGAGTTGACCATGGCTCTCCATCCACTTGCCGGCCAACCGGCGCCGGCCGATCTGCTGATCGACGTGGTGCGGCTCGAAGCCGCCTACTACGCCAACCAGCCTGACCTGGACAACCCGACGCAGCGCGTGGCCTTTGGCACCAGCGGCCACCGCGGCACGCCTTTCGACAGCAACTTCACCGAGGCGCATATCCTCGCCATCACCCAGGCGATCTGCGAATATCGTCGCGGCCAGGGCATCGACGGGCCGCTCTTTATGGGCGCCGACACCCACGCCGCCTCGCTGCCCGCACAGCGCACCGCGCTGGAAGTGCTGGCCGCCAACGGCGTGCCGACGCGCATCCAACCGGCGGATGTCAACGGTGGCTTCACGCCGACGCCGGTCATCTCGCGGTCGATTTTGGTCTACAACCAGGGACGCGTGGATGGGCTGGCCGACGGCATCGTCATCACGCCCTCGCACAACCCGCCCGCGGACGGCGGCTTTAAGTACAACCCGCCCGACGGCGGCCCCGCAGACACCGCCGTCACCTCCTGGGTGCAGAATCGCGCCAACGAACTGCTGCGTGACGGCAACCGCGGCGTCAAACGCATCCCCTACGAACGGGCGCTCCAGGTGGATACGACACGGTTCGAGGACATGATGGCCGGCTACATGGCCGACCTGGGCAACGTGATCGACATGGAGGCGATCCGCGCCGCGGGGCTGCGCATCGGCGTGGACCCGCTGGGCGGCGCGGCCTACGGCTACTGGACGGTCATCGCCGAGCGCTACAAGCTCGACATCACCGTGGTCAACACGGCGGTGGACCCGACCTTCCGCTTCATGACCCTGGACCACGACGGCAAGATTCGCATGGACTGCTCCAGCCCCTACGCCATGGCCGGGCTGATCGGGCTGAAGGACCGCTTCGATGTGGCCTGGGGCAACGACCCGGACGCCGACCGCCACGGCATCGTGACGCCGTCGGTGGGGCTGCTCAACCCCAACCACTACCTGGCGGTGGCGATCCACTACCTGCTCACCCATCGCAGCGCATGGCCGGTCACGGCGGCGGTGGGCAAGACGCTGGTGAGCAGCAGCATGATCGACCGGGTGGTGGCGGATTTGGGGCGCACCCTCAACGAGACGCCCGTCGGCTTCAAGTGGTTTGCGCCGGGTCTCTACGACGGTTCCTTCTGCTTTGGCGGCGAAGAGAGCGCGGGCGCCAGCTTCCTGCGGCGCAACGGCCGCGTCTGGACGACAGACAAGGATGGCCCGCTGCTGGGTCTGCTGGCCGCCGAGATCACCGCCGTCACCGGGCGCGACCCCGGCGAACATTACCGGCTGCTTGCCGAGCGCTTTGGTGACTTCTTCTACACGCGCATCGACGCCGCGGCCACGCCGGCGCAGAAGGCGGCGCTGGGCAAGCTGGCGCCGGCAGCGGTGACCGCAAGCACGTTGGCCGGCGACCCGATTACCGCGAAGCTCACCACCGCGCCGGGCAACCATGCCCCCATCGGCGGGTTGAAGGTGGTTTCGGAGGGCGGCTGGTTCGCCGCGCGGCCGTCGGGCACCGAGGACATCTACAAACTCTACGCCGAGAGTGCGCGCAGCGCCGACCACCTGGCGGAAATTGTGGCCGAGGCGCAGGAGATTGTCCTGCGCTCGCTGTGAGATCGATGCAGAATGCTGGGCGTGATGTACAATAACCGCTATGAGTGACCAGACAACGACCGTACAACTGACGCCAGAGGCATGTTTTGTCGCGCTGCGCAATGTCATCGACCCGGAAATCTACCAGAACATCGTCGACCTGGGGCTGGTCTACGGCGTCGAGGTCGGGCCGGAGAACGCCGTAGACGTGCAGATGACGCTCACCACGCCGCACTGCCCGATGGGGCCGCAGATCTTCGAGAATGTCGAAAAGTATCTGCTGCGCGCCGGCGCCACAGGCGTCATGATCACCGTCGTCTGGGATCCGCCCTGGACGCCGGACATGATGACCGACGCGCTGAAGCGCCAGCTCGGCCTGCTTCCCGACGAAGACGAAGAGCCGCCGCTGCCGATCGACCTGCCGCCGCCACCACCGCCGAAGAAGAAAGGGCTGCTGGGCCGGTTGTTCGGTTAGCCCAGCGCGGCGCACCATGACGCAGCAACACTATGCGCTCGGCGAACCCATCTGGCGCGAGCAACGCCGCTCTCTACCGATCCTGCCGCTGCTGGTCGTGGGTACGGTGATTTGGCTGCTCCTCTACGCAGCACTGGGATGGCGGCTCTGGCAGAACGGCGCCATGCGCATCGACGCGGTGAGCCTGACGCTGCTGGTCGCCTCGATCTTGGTGGGCGTAGCGTTGGTGCTCAGTTGGCGCATGGCCTGGCCCGACCTGCGC
>JAPKMV010000154.1 GCA_026645635.1 Caldilineaceae bacterium | reverse complement strand
CGTGTGGCGCATCTCCCGCACGAAGTCGAATGCGGGCGGCGGCGCCATCGGTTCCCCCGCGGCGGGCGTTCCGGTCTCCGCAACTGTTGGGGGCGGGACAAGCTCCGGGTAGTGCTGCGCCAGCGCGGCTGCGCCGATCTCGTCGCCGACGATGTCCGCCACGGTCTCGTTGAGAATCGTCACCTCGGCGTTCTGACCGTAGCTGATGCCCAGGGGGAAAAACGTCAAATAATTGTGCACCCACTCGTGCGCCACCGTGCTGAGAAGCCACGGCAACCCGCCGCGGTCGATCACCAGCGTGGGAAACGCGCCCAACCCGCCGATATGGGTGATGTAGGCGCTGAGATCCTCGTTCTCGTACAGGGTCGCCTCGATGCGCTCGCGCGCATCCACCGGCAGTTCCGGGTCGAGCATCGCCCAATACGCGGTGTCGATGCGGTTGCGCGGGCTGACGATCAGCTTGCGCGGGGCTTCGCTAAAGGTGAAAAGCACCGGCGGTAGAACCGAGTTGCCCACGGTCAGCCCGGCTGCGGCAAGCTGCTCGCCCACCTGCCCCTCGATGATCTGCTCCACTGCCGCCTGGCGCAGGTGCTGCTCGTGGCGCAGCCCGTCGATCGTCGCCTGCACCCGCGCCATCTCCGGCGTGATCTGGCTGCCCGCAGCCGCCGCCAGCCGGTTGATCTCTCCCTCCAGGCCGTCGATGCGCTCGCTGCGCGCCACATATTCGCGCACGACCACGGCCCGCGATGGCGCATCGAGGTGCGCAACCGGCTGGTCGAGACCTGCACGCAGCTTGCCCGCAATGGCCGCCGCCTCCCAGCCGATGATGTCCCAGCCCCAGCCGCTGATTTCGGTGTTGACTCGCGCCCAGGTGACGCCGTTGGCGTCCAGGTTGCTGCGCCCCAGCAGGAGGAACGCAGCGGCGATTATACTGGCGAACTGCACCGCGCGCAGCAACCACCGCAGGCTTGCGGCGATGAAGCGGTTGACGGAAAGCGGCTCAGCGGCAGATTGCTCGATGTTCATATGGTGCACCAGTATAGCAGCCAGTCTATCAGAACGAGTACCGCTGCGTCTGTAGCATGGAATTCCGTCCCAGGTTGATCTGCATCAACCTGGCCCCTTTTCAAACAGCCCCTCAGAGAAGCTGCCAGCCGGCATCCATCACTGTCTGTGCTACAATAGCGTCATCGGCGAAAAGGAATTCCACGCCAAGACGCCAGGAGAAAACATCTTTGCCCTTCGCGCCTTTGCGAGACACAGAACTATTGCCGCTATTGTCTGATCGAACCAGCCTCTGCCGGTAATCGTGGTCAGCCAGGAGGACACCATGCCGCGTCGCTTCAATGTCGCCGGGCCGTGCAAGCCCGAACTGCACTACATGCTGCCCGCTGCCGCACGCGTCCCACAGGCGCGGCGGCTGGTGGCGGACTTCAACTACTTCGTCATTCACGCCCCGCGCCAGACCGGCAAGACCACGTCGATGATTGAATTGGCGCAGCAGCTCACGGCGTCGGGCGAATACGTGGCCGCGCTTGTCTCGGTCGAGGTGGGAGCTGCGTTCAACGACGACCCCGGCGCGGCGGAGCTGGCGATCCTGAATAATTGGCGGCTGGCAATCAACGCCCAATTGCCGCTTGATCTCCGGCCACCAACCTGGCCGGAGGCAGAACCGGGCACGCGTATTGGCGCGGCGTTGCAGGCATGGACGCAGGCGGCGCCGCGCCCGCTCGTGCTTTTCGTTGACGAGATCGACGCACTGCAAAACGAGACGCTGATCTCAGTGCTGCGCCAACTGCGCGCCGGTTACAACTGGCGGCCGACCGGTTTTCCGGCGGCGCTGGCGCTGATCGGAATGCGCGATGTGCGCGACTACAAGGTAGCGTCGGGCGGTAGCGAGCGGCTCAACACGGCCAGCCCCTTCAACGTCAAGACCGATTCGATCACCCTGAGCAGCTTCACGCGCGACGATGTGGCGGCGCTCTACCAGCAGCACACCAGCGACACCGGGCAGGTGTTTCTCTCGCCCGCCATCGACCATGCCTACTATCTGACACAGGGGCAACCCTGGCTGGTCAATGCGCTGGCGCGCCAGGTAGTCGAGACGGTGGCGCCGGACCCTTCCACGCTGATCACCCCGGCACACATCGACGCCGCCAAAGAAATCTTGATCCAGCGCCAGGACACGCACCTCGACAGCCTGGCCGAACGGCTGCGCGAAGCGCGCGTGCGCCGCGTCATCGAGCCACTGCTGGCCGGCGGGTCTCTCAGCGACGTGCCTCAAGATGACATCCGCTTCGTGGTCGATCTCGGCCTCTGCCGCTTCGACGGCGCGGGCGGGCTGGTCATCGCCAACCCGATCTACAAGGAAGTGCTGCCGCGCGTGCTGGCCTATGGCGCCACGGCGTCGCTGCCGCACATCGCGCCGGCGTGGCTGAAGCCGGACGGCAGCCTCGACCCGGACAAGCTGCTGGCGGCGTTCCTGGCCTTCTGGCGGCAGCACGGGCAGCCGCTGCTCGGCAGCGTCCACTACCACGAGATCGCACCGCATCTGGTGCTGATGGCCTTCCTGCATCGCGTGGTCAACGGCAACGGCACGCTCGACCGCGAGTACGCCATCGGTTCGCGGCGCATGGATTTGTGCCTGCGCTACGGCGGACGCCAGCCGGTGACGATGGGCATGGAACTCAAGGTCTGGCGCGACCGCGAGGCTGATCCGCTGGCCGAGGGGCTGGCGCAACTCGACGAGTACCTGGCCGGGCTGGGGCTGGCAACGGGCTGGCTGGTGATCTTCGACCGGCGCAACGGGCTGCCGCCCATTGCCCAGCGCACGCACACCGAAGCCGCCATCAGCCCAGCCGGGCGCAGCATCACCGTCATCCGCGCGTAAGGGCAGGACTGGCGCATGGCGAGCTGGCATCCTTCCGCCTACGCGCTGCTGCTGGTCGCCTCCGGGCTGCTGGCGGCGCTGGCGGCGGTTCATGTCTGGCGCCAGCGGACAGCCCTCGGCGGCGCCGCGGCCCTTGCCCTGCTGGGCATGGCGTTCTGGTCGTTCGGCTACGGCGTGGCACTGGGTGTTCATGATCTGCCGGTGCGCATCTTCTGGGCCAAAGTCCAATACATTGGCATCAGCCTGCTCGCCGTCGCCGGGCCGATCTTTGCCCTGCGCTACGCCGGCCTAACGCGCTGGCTAACGCCCTGGACGGTGCTGCTGCTGGCGCTGGCGCCGGCAATCGGGTTGACGCTGGCGTGGACGAACGAGCTGCACGGCCTGATCTGGGCACAAATCAGCCTGGGCGTGGTCGACGGGCTGGCGCTGCTCGCCATCGATTACGGCCCCTATTTTTACTTCTACGCCACCTACAACTACATCATGGTCTTGGCGACGGCGCTGATCTTTCTGGTCGCCGTGCTGCGCACCACCGGTCTTCAGCGGCGTCAGGCGATCATTGTCCTGGCCGGCAGCGCCCTGTCTGCGTTGGCGATTGCCCTGCAGTTGAGCGGCCTCACCCCGGTTCCCCATCTCGATCTCATTCCATTTGGCTACAGCCTGGCCGCTTTTCCTCTGCGAGCCTCTCCGCCTCCGCGTCACTGCGTCAAATGGACCTTTTCAAACAGCTTCTAAACGTGCGACGCCAGGACGCCAAAGAGGCCACACGCATAAGAGATTGAGAAGGTCTGTTTGACGCAGAGACGCAGAGTGGCAGAGGTTCGCAGAGGAAAACACCACCGCATTTGCAAACATTTCTCTGCGTCTCCGCGCCTCTGCGTCAAAGTGGGTGGCTTTTCAAACGATTTCCAAGACTCTGCGGCAGCGCCGCGCTGGATGCAGATCGGATCAGGACCTGGCCAGGTGAATTTCGCAACAGACAAATGCCGGTAGCTCTGCCAGCGGCAGCCGCGCTTCGCTGGCCAGCAGCAAGCGACTGGCTTCAGCCGCGTAGATCCGATAGCCGCTCTCGCCGCCGCGGCGGCGCGTTGCTTCCGCCACAGCGTTGGCCGCAGCAACATCCCTGGCGGCCAGGTGTGCCATTCCGCGGAAAAGGCCGGCGAGTAGTTCCACTTCGATTGCACAAGGATCAGGCAGATTCTGCGCCATCGCCTGGGCCTGCGCTAACTTGCCCTGGGCCACGCTGTTGATGCCCAGGAAGAGGTGCGCGCTGGCCCCCATTGGCAGATCCTGGGTGAACGCCGGCAGCGCCAACGCCTGGTGCAGCGCCGCCTCGGCCGGCAGCAGATTGCCGGCCAGGGTGTGCACGATGCCATAAACATAGTGCGCCATCCCTTGCAGCCAGCGGTTATCGAACAACTGGCTGTCGCTGTGCGCCCGCTCGATTGCGGCGACAGCGGCAGACATCGGCCCCATAGCCGCATAGACGACGGCTTGCAAAATATCACAGGAGACCATGCCCTCACTGTCGCCCATCGCCTGGTGAAGAATGGCGGCCTGCTGCGAATAGGTCAACGCCGCCGGCAATTGATCATGGTAGTAGCACGTGATCGACAGATAGTGCAGTAGGTTGGCGGCCAGATAGTCGTTGCCGGCAGCCTGGGCCACCCGCAATGCCTGCTCGCCGTGCAGGAGCGCCCCAGCAAAATCGCCCAACTCCCGCAGGGTCGCGCTGAGGTGCCCCAGGTTTTCCGCCTCCTCCTTCTGCAGACCGGCGGAGCGGGCATGGCTGACGGCGCGCACAAAATAGGGGCGGGCGTCGGCGTTGCGCCCCTGGCGCCGGGCAATGTAGCCCAAACCACGGTAAGCGTCAGTGCAGATCTTCTCCGCCAGGGTCGGGTGGGCCAGCCGCAGCGCCCGTGCGTCGTCGATGGCCTGCTGGCAGAGCACGGCAGCATCCGCCAACTGATCCATGCCAATCAGCGCCCGGGTGCGCACGCCCTCCAGTTGCACACGCACGCGCACGGCGTCCGCATCTTGCAGCGCCGCAAGTGGCAGCGCCGCGAGTTGTTGCGCGGCATCGTTGCACAGTTGCAGTGCATCGCGCGCCTGGCCGACTTGCAGCAGACTGTTCGCTAACCGAAAGGCCAACCGCATGCGCGGCAGCAGCTCGTCGGTGACCTCGATGGCCGTGCGATAATCCACGCGCGCCTCGGCCGCCCGCGGCGTGTTGATCAGCAGGTCGCCGCGCCGCGCCAGGAGTGCTCCCAGGAGTGCGCGCTGCTCCGCCGCGGGCAGCGTGCGGCGCACGGCCGCAACTACCGCGTCGATCACCGTCACTGCGGCATACGCCTGGCCCGCCGGCAGTTGCTCCCACCGCTCGTCAACAAGCAGGGCGCAGGCCGCCGCCAGCTCGCCAGCCTGAAGATAGGCGTGCGCGGCCGCCACGAAATCGTGCTGGGTCAGGGCCCACGCCGCCGCCAGTTGATGCACCTCGCTCCAGGCGGTCGGGCGCGCCGCCAGCTCGGCCAGCAGCGGTTCGCGCAGCAAGGGATGCAGGCCGGCATGGACGCGGTGTTCGATCAGATGGCCGCGCAGGAGTTGATTCACCGCACTGGCGTGGTCGTAGTCCGGTGCGCTGCGCCGCAGCAACGTCGCCAGGGCCGGATCGTCCAGGTTTACCGCCGGACGCACCACCGCGAGCACGTCCAGCAGGCGCCGCGCCGACGGCGCCAGCCAGGTCAGCAACGTATCTACCAGGCGGCCAGCAAGCTGCGCACCGAGGGCCGCAGGCGGCAGTTGCCGGCGGTGTGGACAAGAATCTGCTCAAGCAGTTCTGCCGGCGGCGCGGCATCGGCAGCCAGTGCGCCGCCGTCTGGCGGCTGCAGCGCGCGGAGCAAGGCCAGCGCCTCCGTGCGCGCCAGACCACCCAGCATCAGGTGCGGCGTGCCGGGCAGGTCGAGTGTTTCCCGCGTGACGAACAACAAGCGGCAGTAGGGTGCGCCGACGATCAACTTGCCGATGGCGGCCATGATTGGCGGGGACTGGGCGACCCATTGCACGTCATCGAAGACAAGCAGCGGCGCGCGCCCCGCGTGGAGTGCGGTCGCCACGGCCGCGATCTGCTGGCGCAGCGGCCCAGGCGCGGCTTCCGTGGCGATGCGGCGCAGCACCGGCGCATACGCGCCATGCACACCGACCGCCAGACAGAAGAGAGCCAGTTGCCGCAGCACGTCCTCCGCCGTCCAGGCGCGCTCCTGATCGAAGGCGAGCCAAAAAACCGGGTGATGCTGAGCGTAGTCGTGGGCAAACGCGGCGGCGAGCGTGCTCTTGCCCATGCCCGGCAACCCACAGATCGCGGCGCGGCGCTCCTGCCGCAGCCAACGCGCGATCTGTTCGCCGGCCACCGGCCGCGCGACGAAACAGCCAGGCAGCGGTGGAATGTCTTCGAGGGTGCCCAGCACCTCTTCCTGCCAGGTGATGGTCTGGCGCAGGGTGGACGGCGGCGACGGCTGCCCGGCGCGACCGCCCTCCGCCCCGCGTGCCGATGGGTCGCGCACGGCCGCCATCTGCGCCAGTTCGATCAACATGGCCGTTGTCTGCCGGTCGTCGCGCAGGCCGAGGGCATCGACGAACAGCGCCATCACCGTGGCGACATCGGGGGCGCGCTGGCCATTCTCCAACATCGAGATTTGCCCGGAGCTATAGCCGACGGCGACGCTCAGTTCCGTCTGTGTCAGGCGGGCGCGCCGGCGCAAGTAGCGCAGGTAGCTGCCAAACGAGGCGGTCGGTTCAGAAAGCTGACTTCGCGGCATAGCGCTGCATGACCCTGAAACCGGATAAACAAAAGACTTCATCGGCGACAAGGAATCTCACGCCAAGGCGCAAAGACGCCAGGAGAAGAAACGCTTTGCGCCTTTGCGTCTTTGCGTGCCAAAAAAACTACTACCGATAAAGTCTCAAGAACCACCAACGGAACTGTGAAAAAATGTGAAGTTTTGGCGGCGGCGACGGCTAAGATTCCACCATGCCACGGATCATTGCCAGAGAATTCGCTGTCACCAGCACCCTTGAGGTTGCAACTGGCAGCAACGCGGAAACTATCACTGTCGCTGGCGTGATCAGCCTGCTCCAGCATCTATTGGCAGAGAGTACGGCTGCCCGCGCCCAACCTGGCCATACGAGCGAATTGTCCATCCGCGTGGCGGCGGACGGACAACGGGTCCAGTTTGGCGGGCGGGCCGTGGTGCGCTGGATCGTTGCCGAACGGCGGGTAGCTTTGGATGCTGCAGAGAAACCGCTCTAGGCCAGGGATTGTACGCATTTTTTGGTGGAAGGCAACTGTTGTAAAGGAGACAACCATGTACAGGCAAACGCTTTTCGGTAAGCCTCGGTTCCTACTCCCCCTGCTGTTTGTGGGGCTGCTGCTGACCGTCGGGCTGGCGGTCGGCGTCTCGGCGCAGGGGCAAATCTGTCGCGATGTCAGCAACATCACCGTCTGC
>JAPKMV010000153.1 GCA_026645635.1 Caldilineaceae bacterium | reverse complement strand
GGCTTGATCCAGCTCGGCTTCGATACGCGCCAGTTCGGCCTCCAGCGCGTGGACGCGCGCTTCGGCGTCGGCGATGGCTTTGGCCCGCTTGCGTTCGTCCGCCCGCGCCTGCTTGGCGCCCACGTAGTCGCTGCGCACCGCAGTACGTTCCTGCGCCGCAACCGCTTTCTCCTGTTCAGCGGCGCGGGCGCGCGCTGCCATCATCTCGGCGTAGCTGCCCGGGAAGACTTCCAGCCGCCCGTCGCGCAGTTCCCACACCTGGGTGGCCAGCCGGTCGATCAAGTAGCGGTCATGGGAAACCAGCAGGATCGTGCCGTCGAAGCGTTCCAGCACCTCCTGCAACACCTCCTGCGCGGGGATGTCCAGGTGGTTGCTCGGCTCGTCCAGCAACAGCAGGTTGGCGTCTTGCAGCGCCAGCAGCGCCAGCGCCAGCCGGCCCCGCTCGCCGCCGCTCAGCAGCTTCACCGGCTTGTAGACATCTTCCCCGCGGAAGAGGTACTGCGCCAGGTAGTTGCGCGCCTGCCCCAGCAGCATGTGCTTGTGGCTGAGCAGCTCCTCCAGCACCGTGTTCTTGGGGTTCATCCCCTCGTGCGCCTGGGCAAAATAACCCACCTTGAGGCTGGCGCCGAAGCGAATTTCGCCGGCCAGCGGCGCCATCTGCCCCAGCACCGTGCGCAGGAAGGTGGTCTTGCCGCTGCCGTTGGGGCCGATCAGCGCAGCGCACTCGCCCCGTTCGAGCACGATGGGGTCAGCCGTGAAGAGCGGGCGCGTCGGGTAGCCGATGCGCATCTGGGTCGTGCGCAGCACCAGGTTGCCGCTGCGCAGGTTGGTCTTGAGCTTCAGGTTGAGCTGCGGCGGGCGGATCAGCGGGCTGCGCAGCCCCTTGATCGCCTGCTCCACATCGGCCACGCCCCACTTGGCCTCGGAGATATCGACCTCGTCCATCACCTCGCCCCAGTTCTTGCTGAGGAGCAGGTCGAGGCCGCCTGCCTCCACCACGCGCACCTGGCGGATCAGCCGGCGCAGCCGTCCGACGGCCTGGTTCTTGGTGGCGTCGCGGGCGATGTTGCGCTTGATATAGTCGAGTTCGCCCAGGAAGCGTTCTTTGGTGGCGTTGAACTCCGCCTCGCGGCGCTCCCACCGCTCCTGGCGCTGGCGCACATAGGCGCTGTAGTTGCCAGAGTAGCTCTCGAAGCCCGCCGCGCTCATCTCCCAGATGCGGTTGACCACGTTGTCGAGGAAGTAGCGGTCGTGGCTGACGATGAGCAGCGCACCCTCCCAGGTGCGCAGCATCCCTTCGAGCCATTCCACCGCCGCCACGTCCAGGTGATTGGTCGGCTCGTCCAGGATCAACAGATCGGGCTGTTCCAGCAGCAGGCGGGCGAGCAGCGCCCGCGTCTTCTGGCCGCCGCTGAGCTGGTGGATGGCCTGATCCCACTCGGCGCGGGTGAAGCCCAGGCCGTAGAGCACCTGGGCGATGCGCCGCTCGTACTCATAGCCGCCGGCGCGTTCGAATTCCTCCTGCGCGCCGCTGTACTCGGCCAGGAGCGTATCCACGTCGTCGCCCGCAGCGGCGGACATGGCGCTCTCCAGCCGGGCCAGATTCTCCTCCATCTCCTTGATGCCGGCGAAGACCGTGAGCATCTCGTCGTGGACGCTGTTGCCGCGGCCGGCGAAGGCGTCCACCGCCTCCTGGCGCAGGTAGCCGATGCGCGTGCCCCGCGCCACGGTGACGCTGCCCGCGCTGGGCTGCGCCAGCCCGGCGATGACACGCAGCAGCGTCGTCTTGCCAATGCCGTTGGGGCCGACCAGCCCCACCTTGCCGTCGTTGGGCAGGCTGGCGTTGAGGCCGAGGAAGACGTCGTAGTCGCCAAATGCGAAGCTGAGGTTGTTGAGCGTTAGCATGGACATAGCCGCTTTATTATCGGCTTGTCCGGGCAGAGCGGCAAACTGGGGAGGGAAACGCGTTCACGGGGCTGGCTCAGCGGAGAGCACTCAAATCGTCGATTGTCTGACTGTGCCATCATCGGTATAATGCAGGCGTGGCAATTGCGACCACTTCCTGGATTTCATGTGCGAGCATTATGACGAATATCTCTGCAATCACTGCAACGCAGCTACGCCAAACTGAGCTTCCGACGCCGGGTGTCGCCGATGCGCCGTTCGCCGAACCGCACACCGAGCCGCGCTGGCTGGTGCTCGTCCACAACGACGAAGTGACGCCCTTCGATTATGTCATGCGCATTCTCACGACCATCTTCCTGCTGTCAGAGGAGCTGGCCGATCATGTGGCGCATACTGCCCACAGCGAGGGTGTGGCCGTCGTCGTCATCCGCCCGCGCACCGAAGCCGAGCGGCTCGTCAAGGTTGCCCGCGCCCGCGCCCGCATCGACGGCTATCCGCTCACCTTCAGCATGGAGCCGGAGCACTGATGCCCGCCCAGCACACCCACGCCGAACCCGACTGGGTGCACCGCCATCCGCATGAACCCAATCTAGCCGTTCCGGCCGGCGACGGCGCGTTCGCCGTCGAACTGCCTGACGGCGTTGCGCGCACATTCACCCTGGCCGCCGTGCAGCAGATGCCAGCCGTTACGGTGGACAACTGCCGCATCGTCAGCACGGGCCATGGCGTTTCCGGCCCGTTTCGCTTTACCGGTGTGACGCTGCACGAATTCCTGCGCCAGGTGCTGCCCGCCGAGCTGACCTGGCGCCATGTGGATGTGGTGAGCATCGACGGCTTTGGCACGCGCCTGCTGCCCGCTGATCTCGCCGACCCGCCCGCGGGGCGTCCGCCGCTGCTGGCCTATGTCATTGACGGCGCGCCGCTGACCCGCGGCCAGGGCCTGGTGCGGCTAATCGTGCCGGCGGAGGTGGACGATGCGCTGCGCCAGGTGAAATGGGTGGGCGTCATCCGCGTCGCCGCGGAGGAAGCCACCTCATGATCAAGACGCTGCGTCGCACGCCGCTGCTGACGATGGGCGATGGCCGTTTTCTCAAAGTCGAAGCGCACGAGGTCGAGTTCGCCGACGGCTGCGTCGTCCCGGATTGGGGATGGGTGGAATCGCCTGCCTTCGTCAACATCGTGCCGGTGACAACCAGCGGGCGCCTCCTCTGTTTCCGCCAGGAAAAATACGCGGTGGATGGGCTGACGCTGGCGCCGCCTGGCGGTTATCTGGAGCCGGGCGAGGAGCCGCTGCTCGCGGCCCGGCGCGAACTGCTGGAAGAGACAGGCTACGTCGCCGCCAACTGGTACGCGCTCGGCAGCTATGTCGTCGACGGCAACCGCGGCAACGGCGTCGCACATTTCTTCTTGGCCACGGGCGCGGTCTGGCAGCAGCCGATCCACGCTGATGACTTGGAAGTGCAGAAACTGCTGCTGCTGTCGCGTGAGGATGTGATGCAGGCGCTGGCCGCCGGTGAGTTCAAGGTGCTACCCTGGGCGGCCTGCGTCGCACTGGCGCTGCTGCACCCGGCGTTTGCCGCCGCGACGTTGGCCGCGAATTCACATTGACATGCGTGGGCGGCCATGCTACACTGCGCACAATTCAACATGATGCGTTGATGGAGACGAGTAGCCAGCACAACGTGCTCAGCGAATCCGGGATGGTGGAAGCCGGATGCACCCTGCACTGGCGAAGATCCCTCCGGAGCAGCGGCCCGAACGAATGAGCTAGTAGGCGCCGCCGGCAAGTGAGCCGTTATCTTCACGGCAGATTCGGTGCAACGCCGGCTCTGTAGCAAGGCGCCCGCCCTTGTGGTGGGAACTGAGGTGGTACCGCGAGCCGATTGGCCCGTCCTCGTCAAGGGGATGGGCTTTTTTGTTTTTGGTTGAAGTTTGAATTGTGAATGGTGAAGTTTGAATTGTGAAGTGAGACGCCCGGTGAGGCGGCAGTTACTTCACAATTCACAATTCATTGTTCACCATTCACAATTTGATGGAGCGTGCGCAATGACACACCTGCTCTACTACGACGATGCCTACACCCAAGAATTCGATGCGACAGTGCTGGCAATCGAGGAGGCTCGCGTTGTCCTGGACAGGACCGCCTTCTATCCCGGCGGGGGCGGGCAGCCCCATGACGTGGGCTGGCTGGAGCTTGGCGGGCAGCGGCTGGCGGTGAGCCAGGTCAAGAAGGAGGGCGACCAGGTCTGGCATTGGCTGGCCAGCGACGGCGGGTTGCCGTTGATTTCCCAGGGCGTTGCCGTCCACGGTGCGGTCGATTGGGCGCGGCGCTACCGCCTCATGCGCACCCACACGGCCATGCACATCCTCTGCGGCGTGGTCTGGCGCGATTACGGCGCCCAGGTAACCGGCGGCAACATGGATCCCGGCGAGGGGCGCATGGACTTCGAGTTCGCCAGCCTGAGCAAAGAGCTGATCCGGGAGATCGAGGCGCGCTGCAACGCAGAAGTAGCGGCGGCGCGGCCCGTGCGCACGCGGATCCTGCCGCGGGAGGAAGCATTCCAGATCCCCGACCTGATCCGTACCAAGATCAACCTGCTGCCGGCAGGCATCCAGGAGGTGCGCACGGTGGAGATCGTAGGACTGGATTTGCAGGCGGACGGCGGCACGCACGTGGCGAACACGCAGGAGGTAGGGGCGATCCAGGTGGTGGACTACAAGAGCAAGGGGGCGATCAACAAGCGGATTTACATTGCGCTGGCATGATCAGCGCAAACGCGAGCGCTTTTCGCTGGCAACACAGAACGCGCCGTTGAGTTCTTCGCCATATCGCTGGACTACGCGCAGGGCCACCTGCTTCTTGACGGTGGCTGAGGTATTCGACAAGCGCAACAAGATGATGCCGCAGTGCTCGTCTTGGTCGCGAAATACCATGTCGCCAAAGTCTTTGTCGTTCGTAATCACAATCCGTTGATCGTTCACTGCAAATTGTAATATCCAGGAGTCATCGGCCTGTGGAAACACTTCAGCGACGCTAACAACGTCATAACCATGACGGCGCAGGTAGGCGGCAACCTCCTCACCGGTCGATTCATCTACAAGAAGGCGCAGACTCATGCAGATGCCACTGAGAGCAGTCGAATGTCTTCGTTGGCGACAGAATCGGCAGCAAAGTAGAGCGCGGCGCGGATATCTTCTGTTGTCAGGCGTGGGTAATCCGTAAGAATGTCTTCGATGGGGATGCCTTGGGCTACCATACGCACGATCAACTCGACCGGAATGCGCGTGCCGCGGATCACCGGCTTGCCGACCATGACTTTGGGGTTGATTGAGATACGTTCAAGGTATTGGTCTGACATGTAGTTACCCTCCAGAATCGCTTCAGTGCAGCGAATATGCACTGTGCAACTATTGTAATTTGTTTTTGTGTGAGCGGCAATCGCTCAGTTCAAGGTAAGGTGTCGGATCATGACTACGAAACCACAGTTTAGCGAAGTCAAGCCAAGCGTCAACTACCCGGAGATGGAGGAGAAGATCCTGCACCTCTGGCGGGAACGCGACGTCTTCCAGCGCAGCATGACGGAGCGGGAGGGCGGCCCGGAGTACGTCTTCCACGAAGGGCCGCCCACCGCCAACGGCCGCCCCGGCATCCATCACGTGCTGGCGCGCGCCTTCAAGGACATTTTCCCGCGCTACAAGACGATGCAGGGCTACTATGTCCAGCGCCGCGGCGGCTGGGACACCCACGGCCTGCCCGTGGAGATCGAAGTCGAGAAGCGGCTGGGGCTCAACGGTAAGAAGGACATCGAGAAGTTCGGCGTGGCCGAGTTCAACCGCCTCTGTCGCGCCTCCACGATGGAATACATCGCCGACTGGGAACGGCTCACCGAGCGTATGGCCTTCTGGGTCGACCTGAAGACCGCCTACGTCACGTTCCACAACGAGTATGTGGAGTCGCTCTGGTGGATCATGCAGCAGTTCTGGGACAAGGGGCTGCTCTTCCAGGGCTACAAGATCGTGCCCTACTGCCCGCGCTGCGGCACGCCGCTGAGCAGCCACGAGCTGTCGCTGGGCTACAAGGAAGGGACGATTGACCCGAGTGTGTATGTGAAGTTCCGAGTTAGGCGGGGCGAGGGGCGAGGGGCGGGGGGCGAGGAATACTTGCTCGCCTGGACGACCACGCCGTGGACGTTGCCGGGTAATGTGGCGCTGGCCGTGGGCGCAGACCTGGACTATGTGCGCGTGCGCGACGTCAGCGGCGATGTGCTGATCCTGGCCGCCGACCTGGCCGAGCGCGTGCTGCGCCCCGGCTACGCAGTGCTCGACCGCATGAAAGGAAGCGACCTGGCCGGCATCCACTACGAGCCGCTCTACACCTTCTACCCGGTGGAACAGGATTATGCCTACGTCGTCACCGGCGACTTCGTGAGCACCGAGGATGGCACCGGCATCGTCCACATCGCCCCGGCCTTCGGCGCCGACGACATGGAGGTGGGCAAGAAATACGGGCTGCCCGTGCTGATGACCGTGGGCCTCGACGGTGCGTTCAAGCCGGAGGTGACGCCCTGGGCCGGTGTCTTCGTCAAGACGGCCGACCCGGACATCCAGGCGGAACTGGCGAGCCGCGGCCTGCTCTACAAGGCGGGCAGCTACGAGCACACCTATCCCTTCTGCTGGCGCTGCGATTCGCCGCTGCTCTACATGGCCAAGGAGACTTGGTACATCCGCACCAGCCAGTATCGCGACCGCCTGGTGGCCGTCAACCAGACCATCAACTGGTACCCGGAGCACATCAAGGATGGGCGCTTCGGCAACTGGCTGGAGAACAATGTCGACTGGGCGCTGGGCCGCGACCGCTACTGGGGCACGCCGCTGCCCATCTGGCAGAGCGACGCGCCCGGCAGCAGCTACGCCGAGTGCATCGGCAGCGTGGCCGAACTGGAGGCGAAGGTCGGGCGCAAGCTGGAGAACCTGGACCTGCACCGCCCCTACGTGGACGACCTGACCTGGCCCGCGCCCGACGGCGGGACGATGCGCCGCGTCAAGGAAGTGGCCGACGCCTGGTACGACTCCGGCTCGATGCCCGTCGCCCAGTGGCACTATCCCTTCGCCAACCAGGAGGTGTGGGAGCGCCAGAAACAGGCCGACTACATCTGCGAGGCCATCGACCAGACGCGCGGCTGGTTCTACACGCTCCACGCGGTGAGCACGCTGCTCTTCGACCGCTCCGCCTACAAGAACGTGATCTGCCTGGGCCACATCCTGGCCGAAGACGGCAGCAAGATGAGCAAAAGCAAGGGCAACATCGTCAACCCGTGGGAAGTTTTCAATATCCACGGCGCCGACGCCACCCGCTGGAACATGTACACCGCCAGCCCGCCCGGCAACAGCCGCCGCTTCTCCATCAACCTGGTCGGCGAGACCGTGCGCAAGTTCTTGAATACGCTGTGGAATACGTATTCGTTTTTTGTGACGTATGCCAATTTGAGTGATT
>JAPKMV010000152.1 GCA_026645635.1 Caldilineaceae bacterium | reverse complement strand
GCGGCTGGCCCCGCGCGACCAACGGCTGCTCAAGGACAGCCTCGTGCTTGTGCGCCAGATGCAGGAAATTGTCGCGGCTCAACTGACGGGCGCGCTGTGACCGCCAGTCCACGCGCAGCCTGCGCGGACTTACCCATGACCCGTCATACACCGAAAGGGAGCATCCGGCATTGAACAAAGTCAACCGCATTTTCTTTGGCGGCCTCATCGGCTGGCTGGCCGGCTTCAGCTTTGGGACATCGCTGCTCCCGTTCCTGACGACGATCTTCGTGCCCGAGGCGCCGCCGTCCGTCTATGAAGCGATGCGCCAGTGGGCGCTGCCCGCCACGGTGCTCTGGATCCCGGTGGGCGCGTTGGCCGCGTATCGGGGCGGCGCGGCCCGTGGCGGCCAGATTTTCGCCGCGGGCGCGCTGGCCGTGGGGCTGCTCTACGGCCTGCTGATCGCCGCGGGCAGCGGCGCGTGGCAGGTCGCCCTGGTGAGCGCGGGCCTGGCGGCGCTCTACGGCTGGGGCGCCGGCTTGCTCGTCGGCGGCGGCTTCGGCCCTGCGTGAGGATAGGCAAAAGGAGGCAACCATGATCAAAGGCGACAAACGCGGTCAGCGGCTGCTGGCGATTTTCGCCCTCGGCTGCATCCTGCTGACCTATCCCATGCTCCAGATCTTCAACCACGGCGACCTGGTCTTGGGCGTGCCGCTGCTCGTTCTGTATGTCTTTCTGGCGTGGTTGGCCGTCATCGTGCTGACGGCGCTGGCCATCGAACGGTAGCGCGAACATGTTTGCAGGCGCGATCATCCTGGTGTCGCTGGCCTACATCGGCGTGCTCTTTGCCATCGCCCGATTTGGCGACAAGCGCGCCGACCGCGGCCAGAGCATCATCGCCAGCCCCTATGTCTACGCGCTCTCGATGGGCGTCTACTGCACGGCCTGGACCTACTACGGCAGCGTCGGGCGGGCGGCGGCCACCGGCGTGGGCTTCCTGCCGATCTATCTTGGCCCCACGTTGATGGCCGTGCTTGGCTGGTTTGTCCTGCGCAAGATGGTGCGCATCAGCAAGACCAACCGCATCACCACCATCGCCGACTTTGTCGCGTCGCGCTACGGCAAGAGCACGCTCCTCGGCAGCCTGGTGACGCTGATCGCCGTGATCGGCATCGTTCCCTACATCGCGCTGCAGCTCGACGCCGTCTCCAGCAGTTTCACGCTGCTCTGGAACTACCCGGACATCACCTCGGCGCGCAGTGCAGGCAGCGCCGGCGTGCTGGACACGGCCTTCTACGTCTCGCTGGCGATGGTGCTCTTTGCCATCCTCTTTGGCACGCGCCACCTGGACGTGACCGAACACCACGAGGGGCTGGTGGCCGCGATTTCCTTCGAGTCGATCATCAAGCTGGCAGCGTTTACACTGGTGGGCGTCTATGTCGCCTTTGGCCTTTTCAACGGCGCCGACTTGCTCTATGAACAGGCGGCCGCGCGACCCGACCTGGCGCGGCTCTTCACCTTCAACCCCACGACCATCGAGTTTGGCGAATGGACGACGCTGACGCTGCTCTCGATGATGGCGATCTTGTTTCTGCCGCGCCAGTTTCAGATGTCGGTGTTGGAGAACATGGATGAGCGCCACGTGGCCAAGGCAAGCTGGCTCTTCCCTCTCTATCTCTTTGCCATCAACCTCTTCGTGCTGCCGATTGCCCTGGCCGGGCTGCTGCTCTTTCCCGACGGCGCGGTGGACGCCGACATGTTCGTGTTGGCGCTGCCCATGCACGGCCAGCAGCAGGTGCTGGCGCTGATCGTCTTCATCGGCGGGCTGTCTGCCGCCACCAGCATGGTGATCGTGGACACGGTGGCGCTGAGCACAATGGTTTCCAACGACCTGCTGATGCCGCTGCTGCTGCGCGCGGGGCTGGTGCGCTCGCCCGAACGCCGCGATGTGGGTGGGCTGCTGCTGGCCATTCGCCGCATCGCCATCGCCGCCATCATCCTGCTTGGCTATCTCTATTTCCGGCTCACCGGCGGCAGCGCGCCTCTGGTGTCGATTGGCCTGATCTCCTTTGCCGCGGTCGCCCAGTTTGCGCCCGCAGTGCTGGGCGGCATCTACTGGAAAGGCGGCACCCGCGCCGGCGCGCTGGCCGGGCTGATCGCCGGTTTCCTCACGTGGGGCTACACGCTCTCGCTGCCGTCGCTGCACGTGATCGGCGGCGCGCCGGACAGCTTCGTGGTCGATGGTCCCTGGGGTATCGGCTGGCTGCGCCCCTATGCGCTCTTCGGCCTCACCGATCTGGACCCGATCACCCACGCCCTCTTCTGGAGCCTGTTGGTCAATACGCTGCTCTATGTGGTCGTCTCGCTGCTGCGCCAGCCCAGCGCCATCGAGCACAGCCAGGCGTCGCGCTTCGTGGACGCATTCCAGCACACCGGCGCAGGGGAGCCGCTGCTCTTCTGGCGCGGCGCCGCCCCCCTGGACGATCTGCGTTCGCTGTTGGAGCGCTTCCTGGGCGCGGCGCGCACCGAGCGTCTGCTCAGCACCTATGCGCGCCAGCGCGGGGTGGACTGGCAGACGTTGACCATCGCCGACGCCGACCTGGTGCAGTACGCGGAGAATCAACTGGCCGGCGTCATCGGCACGGCGTCGGCGCGGGTGGCGACTGCCTCGGTGGTGCAGGAAGATCCGCTGACTATGGATGAAATGCTGCGTCTGCTCGACGAGACCTCACAGGTGCTCGCCTACAGCCAGCAGTTGGAAGAGCGCACCCATCAGCTTGAGCAGAAGTCGCTGCAACTGGAGGCGGCGTCGGCGGAGTTGCGCGCCGCCAACGAGCGCTTGCAGGAACTCGACCGGCTCAAGGACGATTTCATCTCCACCGTCACCCACGAGCTGCGCACGCCGCTGACGTCGATCCGCGCCTTCTCCGAGATTCTCTACGACAATCCTGACCTGGACGCGGCGCGGCGCACCAATTTCCTGGAGATCATCCTCAAGGAGAGCGAACGGCTGACGCGGCTGATCAACCAGGTGCTCGACCTGGCCAAGCTGGAGTCGGGCGCGGCCGAATGGCACACGACCGCTGTGCACATCGGCGAATTGATCGACGACGCGCTGGTGGCCACCAGTGGCCTCTTCGCCGAAAAGAACATTCAGGTGACGGTGGCTGTCGGCGCGGGGCTGCCGGCCGTGTGGGTGGATCGCGACCGGGTGATGCAGGTGCTGATCAACCTGCTCTCCAATGCCAGCAAGTTTGCGCCGGCCGATGTCGGTGCGGTGCAGATCCGCGCCCACCATGCCGGCGGCTGGCTGCAGATGGCTGTGATCGACAACGGCCCGGGCATCAGCCCTGACGAACAGGCCGTGATCTTCCAAAAATTCCGCCAGGCGGGCGATCAGCGCCAGGGCAAGCCCAAGGGCACCGGCCTCGGCCTGCCCATCAGCGCGCAGATCATCGGCCATTTCGGCGGCCGGTTGTGGGTCGAGAGCGAAGTCGGCGCAGGCGCAACGTTTTTGTTTACCCTGCCCTTGGAGCCGGCGCGCAGCGTGGGGAGTGATGAGGGGATGGGGTAAGAGGGTGACAGAGACCGCACCCTATGTCCGTTTGAAGCATAGTTCATCTGTCACCCAGCGCCTGTCACGAAAGTAGTTGGAGAAACGCGGCATGACACACAAAGTCCTGATTGTGGACGACGAACCGAATATCGTGATCTCGCTGGAATTCCTGATGGACCAGGCCGGCTACGCAGTCGCCGTGGCCCGTTCCGGCGAGGAGGCGCTGGCGCAGATCCGCACCTTCCAACCCGATGTCGTGCTGCTGGATGTCATGCTGCCCGGCATCAACGGCTTCGACATCTTGCAGCGGGTGCGCCAAAATGCGACCTGGCAGCAGATCGCCATCATCATGCTCACGGCCAAGGGGCGCGATGTGGAGGTGGCGAAAGGTCTTGCGCTGGGCGCCAACGCCTACGTCACCAAGCCTTTTTCCACCCGCGACCTTCTGGCCGAAGTGCGCCGTTGTCTGAACACCGGACAAAACCATGACGCGCGCCCAGGTTAGTCGCCTTCTCCTGCTCACCGGCGGCGCGGCGCTGCTGCTGGGGCTGGCTGTCGGCTGGTTGCTGGCCGGGATGGCCATCGACGCTGCCGGCGCAGGCGCCCTTTTCTGGCTGGCCGCCGCGGTGATGGGTGGCGTCGCCATTGCCGGCCTCTGGTCGGTGCACCGGCTGATGCGGGGCTTCGTGGTGCAGGTGCGCGACCTGGCCGACGCCGGGCGCATCATCCTGGCCGCCAACCCGGACTACCGCGCGCGTGGTGGCGGCCACCCGGACGTGGCCGCCCTGGCCGAGGTGATCAACGCGCTGGGCGCCCAGCTTCAGGAGCTGCAGCAGGCGCGCACCGTCGCGATTCAGCAGGCGCGCAGCGACCTGGAGGAAGAACGCAACCTCCTTGCCGCGCTCATGGCCGAATTGACCGACGGCGTGCTGGTCTGCAACCTGGACGGCCAGATTCTGCTCTACAACCGCGGAGCGCGGGCGCTGCTCGACAGCCGCGCCGAGGCGCACCGCGCCGATGCCCAAACCGGGTATGTCGGGCTGGGGCGCTCGGTTTTCGGCGTGCTCGACCGCGATGCGCTGATCCATGCGCTGGATCAGGTGCGCGCCCGCAGTGCGACCGACGATGTCAACGAGAGCGCGCCTGGCGGCGGCGAGCAGATGGCCACGACCAGCCTGGTTGCGACCGCCAGCAACGGCCGGCTGCTGCGGCTGCGTCTGGCGCCCTTTGCCGGCGCGGCAGGCGCGCTGCGCGGTTACGTGCTCACCTTGCAGGACATCAGCGAGGGGATCGAACGCAGCCGCCGCCGCGATGTGCTCTTGCAGACGTTGAGCGAACGATTGCGTGCATCGGTGGCGTCGATGCGCGCCGCCATCGAGACGCTGGAACAGTTCCCGATGCTCACCGCCACGCAGCAGAGCCGCCTGCAGCGCGTCATCCGCGATGAGGTCACTGCGCTGAGCAACAACCTCAACGACACGCTGCGCGCCTACGACAGCGACCTGCGCGCCCAGTGGCGGTTGGAAGAGATGCACGGCAGCGATCTGCTCTGGTCGATCGGCCGCCATCTGGAGCGGCGCCACAGCGTCACCGTGCAGAGCGACGCCAGCGACGACGCGCTCTGGCTCAAGGTGGACAGCTACACCCTGCTGCAAGGCGTCTCTCATCTGGCGGCAGCCCTGGCCGCCGACTTTGGCATCGCCGCGCTCACCCTGCGCCTGGCCGCGTATGAACCGGCGGAGCGAGCGCCCGGCCTTGAGGATTTGGAGGCGGTGAATCGCCCTTTGCCTCAGGCCAATCGCCCTGCTTTCGCCGCGCTGGACATCGTCTGGCATGCGCCCGGCGAAGACGAGGCGTGGCAGCGCTGGAAAGCGCGCGCCTACGTGGTGGATGCAACCGACGGCGTGCTGACTCTGGCCGAGGTGGCCGAACGCCACGGCGGTGAGGTCTGGTTTCAGCGTAACGGCGGCCAGGAGGTCGCCTATTTCCGCCTGCTGCTGCCGCGCGCGGGAAGAACCGACGCGCGCGCGGCGGCAGTGCCTGCGGCGCCTGGCCCACGCCTGGGCAGCCGGCCCGAATACTACGATTTCGACCTGTTCCACCAGCCCGGACAGCGTCCCGAACTGGATGAGCGGCCCCTGCGCGAGCTGGTCTGCACGGTCTTCGACACGGAGACGACCGGGCTGTCCCCGGAGATGGACGCCATCGTGTCCATCGGCGCGCTGCGCATCGTCAACGGCCGCATGTTGCGCCAGGAGGTCTTCGAGCAGCTTGTCGACCCGCGGCGGCCCATCCCGGAGGTAGCGATCAATGTCCACGGCATCAGCGACGCCATGGTGCGCGGGCAGCCGGGGATTGAGGTGGTGCTGCCCCGTTTCCACAAGTTTGCCGAGGAGACGGTGCTGGTGGGGCACAATCTGGCCTTCGACCTGCGCATGTTCCAGGTGCAAGAGGATGTGACGGAGGTGGTTTTCGCCAACCCGGTGCTCGATACGCTGCTCCTGTCGGCGGTGATTCACCCGGAGGAGAGCAACCACAGCCTGGAAGGGATCGCCATGCGGCTGGGCGTGACCGCGGCCGGGCGGCACACGGCGCTGGGCGATGCCATCATGACGGGCGAGGTCTTCTTGCGCATGATTCCGCTGCTGGAGCAGCAGGGCATTGTGACGCTGCGCCAGGCGCGCACCGCCGCGGAACGGACCTACTTTGCGCGGCTAAAATATTGAGAGACTGTTTGTACGGCCATCCACTTTGACGCGGAGGCGCAGAGATGCAGAGAAACGCAGAGAATACATCTGTAGAACTTTTCTGTTTCTCCCTTGCGAACCTCTGCTCCTCCGCGTCTCTGCTTCAAAGAGATCTTTTCAAACAGTTTCGGAGAAGTGCCGCAGAGAATTTTCTTTGCGCCCCGCCCTGCCTATCAAAAATGGCGCCGTCTGTTGTATGATAGGAGATGGTTTGGATGCCCCCTTTCTGTGACTGCACCATCCATCTAGAAAAGGAAATCATCCATGGCTGCGCGCATTTTGGTGGCAGACGACGATGAGACCATCATCCGGCTGTTGACGATCACCCTCCGCAACGAAGGCTACGAATTGATCATTGCCCGCAATGGCCGGGCTGCACTCGACATGACGAACCAGGAACAGCCGGACATGGCCATCCTGGATGTGATGATGCCGGAGATGACCGGCTTCGAGGTCTGCCATGCCCTGCGCGCCCAGCCGGAGACGGCGACCCTGCCGATCATCATTCTCAGCGGTCTCTCCGACGTCGACGACAAAGTGTCGGGCATCCAGGCCGGCGCCGACGAGTATGTCACCAAGCCCATCGACCTGCGCGAACTGGCGGCGCGCGTCAGCGGCCTGCTGCGCCGCAACCGGATGCTGCGCGAAAGCTCGGCCCCCAAAGCGGGCAAGATCGTCGCCGTGTGGGGCGCCAAGGGGGGCGTCGGCGCGACCACAACGGCGCTCAATATCGCCACCGTGTTGATGCGCGCCAACAAGAGCACAGTCGCCGTCGAAATGCGCGGCGACTACGGCACCTTTTCGGCCCAGTTGAAGATGCGGCCCGAACGCACCCTGGCGGCGCTCCTGAGCAGCGAGCCGGCCTCGATCACGGCGCCATTCCTGACGGGGCTGATGGCCACCACCCCTTTCAACCTGCGGGTGATCTTTGGCCCGCAGCGCGTCGAGGAGTTTGCCGAGCTGCCGGAGAATCTGATCGGCGCCGCACTGGCCCGGCTCAACCAGATGGCCGATTTCGTGATCCTGGATGTGGCGAACGGCAGCACGGCAGCGCATCAGACCATCGTGCGCAGCAGCAGCCAGATCCTCCTGCTCTTCGAGCCGGAGAGCACCGCCGTTGCC
>JAPKMV010000151.1 GCA_026645635.1 Caldilineaceae bacterium | reverse complement strand
TCCTCGGCGCGGCGGATTGCGCCCTTCATGCCCTCCGGACCGGGCGTCAGCACCAGGTCGGCGCCATACGCGCGCAGCAGCATCCGCCGCTCCATGCTCATCGTCTCCGGCATGATCAGCGTGCACTTGTACCCCTTCGCCGCAGCGACAAATGCCAGGCCGATGCCGGTGTTGCCGCTGGTCGGCTCCAGGATAATCGTGTCGGGGCCGAGCACACCCGCCGCCTCTGCCGCCTCGATCATGCTCAGGCCGATGCGATCCTTGACGCTGCCCGCCGGGTTGAAAAACTCCAGCTTGGCCGCCACGGTCGCCACTGCCCCCTCGGCGATGCGGTTGATCCGCACCAGCGGGGTGCTGCCGATCAGCTCTGTGATATTGTTTGCGATTCGCATAAGTACTCTTCTCCTTAAATGGGTCTGTCGCCAGGTTTGTCTCTGTCACCAGGACAAACATCGTTTAACATCAAACAATGTCCAACAACGCCACATCTTAGCGACGCACCCCATTTGTGTCAAGCCGCAGAACCGCAAGTGAGCTTCATCGCAGAACCCTTAACGCGGTCTTAACCGAGTCATGAATCGGGCATAACCTGCGCCCGTGCAAACACCGCTACACTGGGGCAAGCAAGAAACGGAAGCGGCAAACAGGTCGCAGCATACCATAACAAGGAGAAAGTATCATGAAACTATCCGTCTGGAGCACGATAATCGTCGTTGCCGCCGCTGTGGGCTTGACGGCCTTGGTTGCGTTCTTTGCCGTGCGCGCCACGCCGGCATCAGCCGTGGAGCGTGTGCAGCCGGCCGCCTCTGCCGTCGCCGGCATTCGCCCAGCGGGAAGCCGAGTACCAGGCGCAGCTCCAGCAGATGAACACGCTGCTGCAAGAGCGGCAGACGCTCTACAGCCAGCAGTTGACCGAGTTGGGCAGCCGCGCCGCCGCGGGCGAGGCGCTGCTCCAGCAAATCGCAAGCCAGGAGCAAACCCTGCGCGGACAGCTCGCCGAGCTGGAGAGTGCGCGGGCGCAGCGTCAGGCGCAGTACCAGGAACAACTGGGCGCAGCCCAAACCCAGTTCGCCGCGCGCGCCGCCACCATCAACGCGCAGCTTGCCGAAGCCCAGGCGCGCCTGGCAGAAGCCAACGCCATGTTGGGACGGTAGACCAATCTCGCAATCTCCTAATCTCTCAATCTCATCACTGGAGACTGAGATGATGCGATTGAGAGATTAGGAGATTGGGAGATTGTGAGATTTCAGCATAACCATTCATATGAATCATCAGGAGAAAATACGATGAATCGCCGCAAATCCATGCTCACAGCGGGCTTCTTGACCGCAGCCATTGTCACTGCCGTCGTCATGATGAGCAACTTCGCCAGCGGTGCACCTGCGCAGACTGCCATGCCTGCGCCCGCCGCTGCACAGGTTGCCGGCGCCACCGACGAGGCCGCCGCCACGGCCTATCTGCAAGAGGTGCAGAGCACCCTGGCGGAACGCGAGGCCATCCTCGCCAACCAACTTGCGGCCGGCGCCCAGGCCATCACCGACCTGGACGCCAGTGCGCAGGCGCAGATTGCCGCTGCCCAGGAACAAGTGCAACAGGTCGAAAGCACCGCAACCGCCAAAGCCGCCGAGCTTCAGGCATGGCAGGCGCGCATCGCTCAATTGCAGGGTTCGCTCAACGCCGACAGTACAGAGTTTCAGCAGCAGATGGCGGCGCTCCAGGCCAATGACGCTCAGTTGATGCAGCAGTTGAACGACACCCTGGGCCAGTTGCAGAACGCCTACAACGAGATAGCGGTCCGTCAGAGCGCCGAGGCCAGCATGAATTCCAACAATGGCGGCGGCTCCAGCCACGACGAAGACGATCATGAGGAGCACGAGCGCGGCGATGACGACCACGACGACGACCATGACGAGGGCGACGATGATTAGCCCGGCGCGTTTGACGCAAGCCGCCGTCACCGAACAATGGCGGCAGCATCACTTTCGAGCCATGAACACCAACGTCCACACCTGGGTCTTCGGGCGCGACGAGCGCACAACCGCCCAGGTCGAAGAGACCTTTCGTCAGCAGGAACGCACCATGTCACGCTTCGACGCCGCCAGCGACTTGTCGCGGCTCAACCAAGCGCCCGACCGCGAAGTCACGGTCAGCCCGGCGCTCTTTGCGCCGCTGAGCGTCGCCTTCTGGGCGGCGGAAGTCACCGGCGGCATTTTCGACCCGACGCAGCTCGCCCCGCTGCAGGCTGCCGGCTACGACCGCAGCTTCGAGCCGATCGTCGAACGCGCCGCCTTCCGCTGGACTGCGGCGCCGGAGATGGCAGATATGCCCGGCGTGCACCATCGGCGGCTGGCCACCTGGCGCCAGGTTGCGCTGCTGCCGGAGACGCGGCAGGTGCGCCGCCCGGTGGGTCTGGGCATCGACCTGGGCGGCATGGGCAAAGGCTGGACGGTGGACCGGGCCGCCGACCTGCTGAACGGGCAAGGACCGTTTCTGGTCAACGCCGGCGGCGATCTGTTCGCCCACGGCCACCCCGGCGACGCCCGCGGTTGGCGCATCGACGTGGAGCATCCGCTCGATCCGACACGCTGGATCGCCCGGCTGCGGCTGACGCATCACGCGCTGGCCACCTCGACAGTGACGAAGCGGCGCTGGCTCAAGGATGGCCACGCCATGCACCACCTGATCGACCCACGCAGCGGACGGCCCGCAGTGACCGACGCAGTCTCGGTGAGCGTCGTGGCGCCGCGTACAGTGGTGGCGGAGGTGCTGGCCAAAACGGCGCTGATCCTGGGCGCCGAGGACGGGTTGGCATGGCTGGGCGAGATGCCCGGCGTCGCCGCCTTGATCTACACAAGCGCCGGCGCGCTGCGCTGGACGCCCACTCTTGAACCGATGATCGAAGCATTGGCGGCCGACGCCGCCCACGGAGAAATGTGAGAGACAACATGACACAGCCAACATCGACACCCGCCAAAACGGCATCGCCCGCCCGGCGCAAGCCGCGCAAATTCAGCGGCCAGGCCAAGACCATCGTCAGCGCTGCGGCCGTGACTGCACTGATCGGCGGCTGGAACTTGATCGCCCACCTGGACAACGCCCAGGCAACGGACATGGCGCCGCAGCCAGCACAGAACGACGCCGCAGTGCTGCAAGAGATTCACCTGAACACGCCGACGCCCAGCCCCTGGCCGACGCTGGCGCCCTTGCAGATTGCAGCCATTCCCACGCTTGCGCCCCGCACCGCGCTGCCTGACGGTGGCGTCAGCCTGGCCCAGGCTGGCAACGTCCAACTGCCGGCTATGGCACTCCTGGCGCCACTGCCCGACCTGGCGCCGCTGCCATCCATGCCATCGTTGCCGCCGCCACCCTCAAGTGGTGGTGGAGGCGGTGGCGGTGGCAACAACGGCGGTGGCGCCACCACCAGCGGCGGATCGTAACGCACCGGGCACACCGGCCAATCGATGAAACAACCAGACAACCAACCTGACAGGAAGGAAGATAAAACCATGACCACCCAAGTCCGTGAAACATCCACCAGCCTCGATCTACTCTACGCGGGACTCGGCGCCGGCGCCGGTGTGGCCGCCGTCCTCACGATTCAGGCGCTCTGGCAGGGCTACGCCGGTGCGGCACCAGGCGCGGCCGAAACCATCACAGCGCTGACTGCCAACTCCTCGCTGGCGCAGGAAGCGCAGCTAATGGGGCTGCCGCTGGTCGAAGGCAGCAAAGCCTATTGGTACACCGCGCGCGCCGGCGGCGTGGTCGCCTACTTGCTGCTGTGGCTGGCCACCCTGTGGGGCGTGATGATGAGCAGCAAGATGGCCAAGGGCACGATCGATGCCACCCTGCTCTACGGCATGCACGAATTTCTGCCCACGCTGGCGATGGTCTTCGCCGCTCTGCATGCCGTCGTGCTGCTGGGCGACGCCTACATCGGCTTCAACCTGGTCAACCTGCTCGTGCCCTTCACGACTTCCTATCGCCCACTGTGGACTGGGCTGGGATCGGTTGCCCTCTACCTGAGCCTTGCGCTGATCGCCAGCTTCTACCTCAAAAACCTGGTCAGCCGCAAAGTCTGGCGCGCATTTCACTTCGTGACCTACCTGGCCTTCGGTCTGGCGCTGGTGCATGGCATCATGGCCGGCACCGACACCGGCAACCCGATGGTGCGCTGGATGTATATCCTGACCGGGGCCACGCTACTCTTTGCGACGCTCTACCGCATCCTGATGGTGCGCGGCGAGGCTGCGGCCAAGCCTGCGTCGGCTGCCTCCCGCGCCGAGCCAGCCGCCCGTCGCCCCCGTCCTGTGCGCACCGATGCACTGGGCGCAGTTCAAACCGAGCCAGTGTTATAATCGCGCGATGACAACCACCACGATTCTCCTGGCCGACGACGACGAAATGATTGTTGATATTCTCAGCCACCAGTTGACGCGCGAAGGCTACGCCGTCATCACCGCAGGCGACGGCCTTCGTGCGCTGGAACTGGCCCGCACGCGCCAGCCCGACCTGGTGCTGCTGGATGTGATGATGCCGGGGATGCAGGGCTGGGAGGTCTGCCGCACGTTGCGCCACGAGAGCGATGTGCCGATTCTGATGTTGACAGCGCGGGGCGAAGAAATGGACCGGGTGCTGGGCCTCGAACTGGGCGCAGATGACTATATCGTCAAGCGGTGTCGCTCTCACAGCGGGAATACGATGTGCTGCTGGCGCTGGTCGACGCCAACGGCGCAGTCATTCGCCGCGACGACCTGCTCGACCAGGTGTGGGGCGAGACCTGGATAGGCAGCCCGCGCACACTCGACGTTCACATCCGCTGGCTGCGCGAGAAACTGGAGGAACAGCCGGAGCAGCCGGCGCTAATCCTCACGGTGCGCGGCGTCGGCTATCGCATGGTCTCCGCCAGCGAGGTTACATGAACATGCCCAACGACAGTGCGCATCCCCGCAGCCGTTGGCCGTGGCAGCGCAGCTTTCAACTGCGCATTACCGCAGCATTCGGCGGCGCCTTCCTGCTCGTCCTGACCCTGCTCACCCTCTGGATCGGACGCACCGTCTTTCAGACGTATCTGGATGCCGCTGAACATGAGTTGGAGGTCGAGGCATTCCTGGCAGCCAATGCGCTGGAAGATCCACTGAGCGGTTACGCCGCGGAATTCGAGCAATTCCGCCAGTGGGAAGACGATCGCAAGCATGAATCGAGCGGCGATGACGACGACTCCGACGATGACAGCGCCCCTGCGCCTGCAACCGCAACCGGAGCGCTCCTGCTCCCCCGGCTGCAAAATGTCGCGGAAGTCTACGCCCGCGACAGCGGCGCCAACGTCACCATCCTGGATTTGGCCGGGGCGGCGGTGGCTTCCAGCCAACGACCACCCCAGGAGATTCCGAACCAGCTTGCACGCCCCGAGGTGCAGAGTGCGCTGGCCGGCGAGGAGCGGGAAGATGTACGGGCGGACGATGCCACCGGCGCCATGATGCTGTTTGCCGCCGCGCCCATCCAACAGGGCAGCCAGGTTTTGGGCGTGGTGCAGATGAGCCAGCCGCTGGACGAGGCGTTGGCCGGCGCTCGCAACCTGTTGTTCAGTGTCGCGATGACTGCGCTGGCGGCGCTCGCGTTGCTCGTCGCGCTGGCGGCATGGCTGGCGCGCCAGTTGGTGCGCCCCGTGCGCAACATGGAAGCGGCGGCGCTGGCCGCTGCCGCAGGTGATCTCAACCAGCGTGTGCCGGTGCAGACGGCCGACGAATTGGGGGCGCTGGCCACAGCCTTCAACCACATGATCGACGAGGTGCGCGCCATGCTGGAGCGCCAGCGCGCCTTTGTCGCCAATGCCAGCCATGAGCTGCGCACGCCGCTGACCAATATCAAGCTGCGCGCGGAGGCCGTGCGTTCATTGGGCGCAGACGAACCGAGCCTTGCCGCCCGCTACATGACCGAGCTGGAAAGTGAAACCGACCGCATGACGCGCATCGCCAATGATCTGCTGCAACTCTCGCAGATCGAGAACGAAGCGCGCACGGCGCCGCCGGTGCAGGCCGTTGACCTGGCAGCGCCGCTGCGCGAAGCGGCTGCGATCATGCAGATGCGCGCCGAGCAGGCCGGGCTGACCCTGCGGGTTGAAGTTCCCGCTGCGTTGCCGCAGGTCGCTGTCCACGCTGAGGAAATCGCCGAAGCCGTGATCAACCTGCTCGACAACGCCACCAAGTACACGCCCGCGGGCGGTGAAGTGACGCTGGCAGCCGCTGTAACCGGCAGCGACATCGAGATTCGGGTTGCGGACAGTGGCCCAGGCATACCTGCCGAAGATTTGCCCCGCATCTTTGACCGTTTCTATCGGGTGGACAAGGTGCGCAGCCGCCAGCGCGGCCAACTGCCAGGCGTAGGCAGCGGCGCGGGTCTGGGTCTATCAATCACAAAGGCGTTGGTGGAGCAGAATGGCGGCAACATCGAGGCGTTGTCCCAGCCAGCGGGCGGGATGGTCTTCACTATCAAGTTGCCAATTATAGGAGAGACGAGCAATCGCTAATCTCTTAATCTCCTAATCTCGTCTGTCCGTCGAAGGGATGAGATTGTGAGATTGAGAGATTGGAGATTGAGAGATTGAGAGATTGGAGATTTGGGAGAAAGGGCGGCGCGCCGCACCGCGCCGCCATGTACTCCAGTGCCCTTACGGGCGAGGCATTATCGATGGATTGTGCTGTGACTGGGACATGTTGCGCTGTTGTTCCCGGTCGCGGTTGGCTGTTGATGCACTTGCTTGGGTCTGAATGCAGCGCAGGCTGCGGAGCCGGAATCCGCAGCCTGCACTGCCATCAAAGGAGTCTATCTAATCAAACCCGTACCGTCACGGAATGATTAGCACCTGCCCAACAAAGATGATGTTGGGGTTGCGAATACCGTTGGCGCTCATTAAGCTGCCAACGCTGACGCCGTTCCACGCTGCGATCTGGCTCAGCGTATCGCCTGGGCGCACGGTGTACGTGCCGCCGGTGCTGCCGCATTCGGGTGCGGCCGAACACGGCGTCACCGGCACAAGCGGCGGGACTGGTGCGACTGGCTTTTCGTAGTAGCCGCCGCAGCCAGGCATCTGCAGTTTCTGCCCAACGTAGATGAAGTTGGGGTTGCTGATGCCGTTCAAGCGAGCAAGTTCGTGCATGCTGACGCCGGCGTACTTGGCGATGGTGGAGAGATTGTCTCCCGGTTTCACCACGTAGACACATGCGTCGCCATATTTGTGATCGTCGTAGCCCTTGTCGTAGCCGCCGCAGTTGCTGGTGCAACCATAGTCCACGTAGGTCGGCTTGACCGGCGCCACGTAGTCATAGGCGGGATAGTAGTCGTGCACCACCGGCTTCACATAGGGCTGCGGCTGCACTGGGCCGCCCGTGTAAAGGCAGGGCTTGACGCTGATGGCGTCCAGGTTGAAGTCCAGTTCCACATTCGT
>JAPKMV010000150.1 GCA_026645635.1 Caldilineaceae bacterium | reverse complement strand
TCTTTTTGACGCAGAGACGCAGAGAGGCAGAGGCGCGCAGAGCAGCGTCGGCGAAAGCTCTGCCCCAGCCTCCTCTGCGAACCTCTCCGACTCTGCGCCTCCGCGTCAAAAAGAGCCTGCAAAGCGCCTGCCCTCCGTAGTACAACTGGCCCTGGTCGGGCTGGCGGGTGGGGTGGCGGTGGCCTTTCATCCGCAGGCGCTTTTTGCGATGGTGGCGCTGCCGCTGCTGGCGCGGCCAGGGCGTCGTCTGCGCGACCTGGGCCTGCTGGCGCTCACGGGCGCGGTTGTTCCGCTGCTGACTGTGCTGGCGTTGCTGCTGCTGGGGACGCCGCCGCCAACGCCAGGCAACGGCTATGTGGGCGACACGCAGCTCTTCTGGACGTGGGCGCAGTTCAGCGACCCGCAGCAACTGGCCGCGGCATGGGCGAATCTCTGGCTGCTGGTTCCGCTGGCGCCGCTGTTTGTGGTGTTTGGGGTGATGGCGGTGTTGGAGGGTGAGGGGCGAGGGGCGAGGGGCGAGGGGCGGCGCCGTGACCGGCGAGGGGCGAGGGGCGAGGGGCGTGTCATGCCGTACCTGACGGTGGTCGCGGCTGGTCTGATCTTCTATCTTTTTGCCTTTCAGAATGATCTGGCGCGCTGGCAGGATTGGGATCTGTATGCCGTGGTGGGGCCGGGCGTGTCGGCCTGGGGGCTGGCGCTCTGGGCGCAGCGCGCAACTCATGCGCGCAGGCAGGCGCTGATGACGGCGCTGCTGCTGCCGGGGCTGGCCTTTGCGGTCGTTGTGGCCGGCAGTTGGGTCTGGGTGAATCACACCTATCGTCTGCTCAACGTGGATCCGGCCTATCGCGGGTATTATCTTGATTATCAGGTGGCGGACCTGGCGACGCAGTTGGACGCCGCAACGGTCGAGCCGCCCACGCCGATCTGCGCCGACCCGGCGGGCGATCCCACCGGCTGCCAGCGGGTCGCGCTGACGGAGTTTGTCATGCCGGACACCGGGGAGCGGCGGCCGGTGATCTTTGCCCACGCACCGGCAGCCATTGCGTTCCCGCTCACTGTGCCGGCAGAACCCAGCTTCCTCTGGGTCAGCCCGGCGCTGGACCCGGCTGCGTGGGATTGGGGCGGCGATGGCGTCACCTTCCAGGTTGCGGTGCAGCCGGCATCCGGCGGCGACTCTGCGGTGCTGTGGGAGCGTCACCTAAACCCAGGAGTGGCGGCTGATCGTGGCTGGACAGAGGCGCAGATTCCGCTGACGGACTACGCCGGCCAGCGCGTGACCCTCTGGCTGATCACCCAACCTGGGCCGGCCAACAACGACGCCGGCGACCGCGCTGGCTGGGGGCAGCCGTGGGTGATCGTAGGCACGCCGGATCAACGGGCGCCGTAGCAAAATGCTCACGCACAACGCTCACGCAAAGACGCCAAGGCGCTAAAAGTCTGGTTGTAAAGCCACCCACTTCAACGCGGAGGCGCAGAGATGCAGAGAAACGCAGAGAAACTGCCACAGAATCGCACCGAGTTTTATCTCTGCGAACCTCTGCGACTCCGCGTCTCTGCGTCAAAGGGACCTTCACAAACAGTTTCTAGGAAATGGAGAGAAGCCTTGCTATCTTTGCGACTTCGCAGCTTTGCGTGAGCCAATCAAGGATGCACACCTGGCTACAGCCCGGCGAAGAGGTCGGCGGGGATGAGCGTAAGATCGGGCAGCAGGGCGGACGCGGTGATCTGCGCGTAGTGCGCGCCGTAGGCCCCAGTGACCAGGGCAAGGTAGGTGACGGCCAGGTTGCCCGGATCGACGATCCAGTACTCTGGGATGCCCATTTGCGCGTAGGCATCGACTTTGCGGATGTAGTCGTTCTCCGGGTTGCCTGGCGAGACGATTTCGAGCACAATGACCGGCAGCAGGCTCTCATCGGCGGCGACCGTTGCCAGCGGCTGGTCGAAGATGCTCAGGTCGGGCTGGCACTGATAGGTGACGGTCTCTGTTTCCAGTTCCAGGTTGATCGGCTGGACGGCCAGCGACCAATCGGGCAGTGCGGCGGATAGCACCGAACTGATCGCAGTGACCAGGCGCGTGGCCACGGCCATGTGGGAACGGCGGGGGGCGGGGGTCATGATCAGTTTTCCTTGCAAGATTTCGTAGCGTATACCGTCGTCGGGAGGCAACGTCTCCAGGTCCGCAAGCCGCATCCGCCGTTGGATTTGAGCGAGAGCGGGCGCCAGAGTGGTGTTGTTCTGCGTGGCGAAAAGCGTAGACATGCTCGGCGGTGCTCCTGATGGCGCTGCAAATCTGCAAAATCCTGGTGCGAACATAGCAGACTCGACCAACTTGATCAAACACCAATCGAACCAATTGTATCCGCATCCTGGGACGGCAAGGGCGATTTTCCGTCAGGGTTTCATCTCCCGCGCGCCTGAAAAACCGAAAACGTCCCCTGCGCCCGCGCCACCACCTGCTCGCCGTTGCGAATCTCAGACTCCAGGAACGCCACGGTGCGCCCTTTCTGCACCGTGCGCGTGTCGCAGATGAGCGTGCCTGCCGTGACCGCCTTGAGAAAGGCGATGTTCACTGCGATGCTGGCGCACTGTTCGCCCTCCTCCAGCAAGCTCGTGAGGGCGGCGCCCATGCCGTTGTCCGCCAGGGAGAAGAGCACGCCGCCGTGGAGCACGCCGTTGGGGTTGAGGTGCTGCGCCGCGACGTCCAACTCGTACCGGCTGCTGCCATTCTCACGCTCGATCAGCCGCCAGCCAATCAACGCTCCGAATGGATTGATCACCATCTCAGACGCCCACCACCCGCGTGCGCAGTTCGCCGATTTGGTCGATGGCCGTCACGATGATATCCCCCGGCTGCACGAAGCGGGGTGGCGTATAGCCGAGACCAACGCCGCTGGGCGTGCCGGTGGCGACAATCGTGCCCGCTTCCAGCGTCATCCCCAGCGAGAGATACTCGATTAGTGTGGGAATGTCGAAGATCAGGTCGCCGGTGGAGGAGTGCTGACGCAGCTCGCCATTGAGTGTCAGCCGGATGGTCAGCGCACCCGGGTCCGGGATCTCGTCGGCGGTGACGATGCACGGGCCGAGGGGGCAGCTCCCGTCCAGGCTCTTGCCCTTGAAGAACTGCTGGTGGTTGCCCTGCAGGTCGCGCGCCGAGATGTCGTTGGCCACGGTGTAGCCGAAGACGTAATCCAACGCCTGGTTGCGGCGGATATTTTTGCCGCGCCGTCCGATCACGAAGGCCAGTTCTGCCTCATAGTCCAACTCACGTGTGACCGCCGGGTCGAGCACGAAGTCGACGTCGGGGCCGACGACAGTGGTGACGGCCTTGGTGAAGAAGACGGGCACGGCGGGCAGCTTTGGCTCGCGTCCGCGTGCCCGGTCAGATTCGATGGCGTGGGCCACATAGTTCATGCCGACGCAGATCACGTTCTGGCGCGGGCGCGGGATGGGCGCCAACAGGGTCACGGCAGCCAGGGGCTGGGCCGGCGCGTGGCTGGCCAACACAGCCGCAGCGGCAGCCAACCCCGCGGCGCCTTGGTCGATCAGTGTAAGCATGTCTGCCGCCACGCCGTCCAGCGCGACAACCGCATCGCCTTGCAGCGCGCCAACATGCCTGCCGGTGGAATCCTGATAGGTGACAAGTCGCATGAGACACTCCGTTTTACGGTTATCGTTGCTGAAGTCTTGGATGAAAGAAAACAAGCGTTTTGCGAGCGCTGCTCTGTACTGGGGAGCGCCAGACACTCATCCGCAGATTGCGCAGATTTTCGCAGATGGCAGACATCAAATCTGCGTAATCTGCGTCAATCTGCGGATTGTGTTTGCGTGGTTATTCACAATTCAAACTTCATTGCTCCCTGGCTGTAAACGCCACTTCCATCCCAAATTCATCGGCTACGGTCAGCGTGTTGGCGAAGTTCGGCGGGTCGATGCCGAAATCGCTCATCTTGGCGCGTGCTGTGGCGACGCCGGTGAGCGTATCCCCCACCAGGGTGGCCGTTACGTCGAACGCCACCGGCTGCGTCACCTCACGAATGGTCAGGTCGCCGAGCAACTTGAAACTCACTTCGTCGCCCTCGTTGTATGCGGCAGGCGCGCCCTCGATGGCCGTGGCCGTGAAGGTGGCCAACGGGTAGCTGTCGAAACGCGGGCCATCGGTGCGGATGTAGTTGTCGCGGTCGCGCTGGTCGGTGGCGAAGGTGTTCATCTGCACCGTGAACGAATTGTCGCCCAACGCGCTGCCCAGGTTGTCCAGGTCGAGCTGCAGTTGACCTTCGATGGCCTGCGTGCTGCCGACGACATCATAGTCGCCCGCTGCGACGCCGAGTTTCTCCAACGCGCCGGCAAAGAACTGTTCGTCCACCAGGTAGGAGGCTCTCGACTCCTCCGGGACGATGACAAAGGTGCGCTGACCGCTGACCGGCGCCCCCGACGGCTGGCTGACCGCTGGCGCCTCTGTTGCCGGCGCCGGTGCAGGCGCAGCCGTCGGTGTTGCGCCGCCACAGGCGGTCACCACCAGCAGGATGGCAGTCAAGACAAGAATGCGGAAGATCGTTTGCTGCTTCATGGTTGTGGGTCTCCTCTCACCCTCGCTTCATTGGGAGCGGGCGCCGGGTGCGTTCCTGTCACCCACTTACCCCCTCACCCCGTCACATTGTCAGAGTTCGTCTACTGTGGCACTGGCTCGCTTGGCGGACTTCTGTCTGCACCGTTGGGCAGGTACTCGGGCAGGTTGGTCTGGTCAGCGCCATATTGGCTGAGCAGCACCCGCATAAAGAGCGAGTAGATGCCCTCGTGCCGCAGCGTTGGTTCGACCGGCTGCACCTCAAGCCCAGGTCCGAATCCATATTCGGCGAAGGCGGCGATCAAGTCAGCGTCCCTGCTCACAATGTGCACCGGTGTTTCCCAGCCGTCGGCGCGCCGCGACACTTGTGGCGGCTGATGGTCGCCGATCAGCACGAAGAGGGAGTTCTCGTCGCCGTGGCGGAGTATGAAGTCGGTCAAGATGCGCAGTTGGTTTTCGATGGCGCGCATGTAGTTTTGACGCTTCTCGCTGTGCTCGATGCTGTCCGGGTCGATCTCGACCACAGGCGGCTGCGGCTGGTTGAGCGTGCGCCAATCTTCCACCAATTCCGGCTGCGGCGCCCAGGGGTAGTGCGAATTCTGTGTAATTGTGAACAAGAACAGCGGCTGGTCGACGCGCTGCGCCAACTGCTCCTGCGTGTAATTAAGCACAAATTGGTCCGGCGGCGATGGCCCCCAGCCATACTGTGGCCCGACGTAGCCCAGGTCGCGATTGCGGATCAACTCGTCGGCGCCGTTGAGCCGCAGATACTTGGCCCAGGTGCGTTCGCCCAGGTTCTCCGCCATCGCCGACAGCCAGACGTGATGATAGCCCTGGTTGGCCAGCGTGCGTCCCAGGCTGGGGAAGGATTCCACCTGCACCGTGTCCAGCATGGCGAGATACTGCGGATGATTGTCGATGCGCAGCCCCAGCAGCGTCGATGTGTACGCCATCCAGGAGCCGCCGCCCCAGGTGGTCGATTTGCTGAGCGCCGAAGTGGTGTGCCAGCCCGCGTCGGTCAGCGTCGTGTTGAGTTCCTCCAGCAACGTCGTGTAGCTGAGCAGGTAGTCCGGGCGCTTGTAGAGCACGCTGCCGTAGGATTCGACAAAGATGAAATAGATGTCGGGCTTGCGCACCAACTGAAAGGCGCTGTAGTCGTAGGCTGCGCGCACGCCGCGATCGTCGAAGCCGGTCACGTCGGCCTGGAGTTTCACCGACGCAGCCACGTTCTTTTGCAGCTTGTAGCCGATGCTGCTGACCACCATCTCCTGCTGCGCCGTGTAGATTTGGTGGCGCACCGCCACGAGCAGGCAGCACCCGGCCAACAGCAGCATCACAACACGCGTCGCCCAGTGGATGCGCGGCGCGGCGCCGCTGCGCAGCCAGAGCAGCGCCAGTGTGACAATCAGCGCAGCGCCGGCCACCGCGCCCAGCGCCGCCACCGCATAGAGCCACCAACCGGTCTCCAGATGTTGCGCCAGGAACGGCAACCCATCGCTCGCCCAGTAATACTGGCTATAAAAGTTCGGTTCGACCAGGAAGACCGAAAGGACAATCGCCTCGTAGACATAATAAACAAACGTCAGCAGGTAGAGCGCGGCGATGCCATAGCGAACGGCGCGGCGCCGCACCCAGCGCACAGTCAACCAGAGCGCGCCCAGCAGCGTCAGTTCCAGCGAAAGCCGGAACGGATCGAGGTTGCTGCGCCAGATCAGCAGGTGTTCGACGCCGGCCAGCCCAGGCAGCAGGGTGGCGTTTTCCACCTCCAGCAGATAGGCGGGCAGAAAGAGCAGCAGATTGAGCAGCCCGAAGGCCACCCAGAAGAAAGCATTTGGATGGCGCTCCACGGTCGCCAGCGCAGGCCACCGGACGCGCACGCCGCCCTGCGCAGGCCAACTTCTGGCCGGCGCGCCTTCGGCGATGGCAATGCGGCGGTGCGGTTCTGCATCCTGGATCATAGGGTCAACTTTCGACATTCAATTCAGCATTCGGGCTGAGCCACGACGGCCGGCAAATAGAGCGAAAAGGGGGGCGCCGGCAGCGGTTCCCCTGGTTCTTGTGGCGGTGCGGCCGGCGTATAGTCAATTTCCGCGTTGGCGCCGATGTAGCGCTGGGTGGGGAAGACGCCCGTGCCGGTGAGCTGTTCGGCGCGGACACGGGCGCGGAAGCGGTAGGGCGTGTCCAGACAGCCAACCTGCACCGTATGGCTGCCCGAGCCAAGAAAATCTGTCTCCAACTTGCGCCACGCGCCAAACGTGTCGTGCCAATATTCGACTTCGTATAGCAAAACAAAGGCGCCGCCTTCGATCAACGGGATGTCCGGCCCCAAGGCACCATCCCACTGCACCAGCACCTCTCGCGGGTTGGAGATCGTGCTGCTGGCGGTGATCGTCGCCGTGGGCGCCTGCACCATCGTCATAGCATCCATGAAGGCGTGGTTGCCGTGCCAGCGGAAGGGGCTGTTGACCCGGGCAAAAACCGTCATGGTCGGCGCCTGCGCGGTGACGCCGATGCGCAGGTTGCGCCAGCGTCCGTCGTTGAAGTTGTTGCGATTCTCCGTCCAGACGACGGTTTCCGCATTGGGGTCGCTGCCGCCGGCTGGGTCGGCGCCGAACATCTTGGCGATATAGTACCCTTCGGGGCAGTCGTTGGGGTCGTCGAAACTGCCGCCGCAGAAGCTCACCATCCACCCGCTCAAGCTGTAGGCCACGCCGCTGATCGTGGCCACTTCCTGCACCAGCGCCACGTCGAATGGTTTGCCCGGTTCAGGGTTCGTCTCCAAATCCAGCGCGCGCACATAGAAGCTGTCGCGCCCATCCAGCCGTTCGACATGCGCGTTGCTGGTGTCGCATCCGCCGTTCTCCGGATCGACGCTCCGCTCGAAAA
>JAPKMV010000014.1 GCA_026645635.1 Caldilineaceae bacterium | reverse complement strand
TCGAATTCTTCCGCAAACGCGTCTGGCGCATCATGCGCAACCGCGCCGACCGCGGCGCGCTGGCCAAGGCCGCGGAACTGATCCGCGCGGCGAAAAAGCCGATGATCGTGGCGGGCGGTGGCGTCATCTATGCTGACGCCACCGAGACGCTGCGCGCGTTCGTGGACGCCACCGGCATCCCTGTGGGCGAGACGATGGCGGGCAAGGGCAGCCTGCGCTGGGATCATCCGCTCAACCTGGGCGCCATCGGCGCGACCGGCACGTTCGCCGCCAACCGCATCGCCAAAGAGGCCGACCTGGTGATCGGCATCGGCACGCGCTACAGCGATTTCACCACCGCGTCCAAGACGGCGTGGCAGAACCCGAATGTGCGCTTCATCAACATCAATGTCACCGAGTTCGACGCCGGCAAGCATCACGGGCTGGCGGTCGTTGGCGACGCGCAGGAGACGCTGGCGGAGTTGGGCGAGCTGCTCGCCGGCTACAGTGTCGATGCGGCCTATCGCGCCGCAGCCAGCAAGCTGCACGCAGAATGGGACGCCGAGGTGCAGCGTATCTTCGACATCCGCCTCAGCCCGCTGCCGAGCCAGGGTGAGTTGATCGGCGTGATCAACGAGCTTGCCGGGCCGGACGCGATCCTGCTCAACGCGGCCGGCTCCATGCCCGGCGACCTGCACAAGCTGTGGCGGGCGACGCACCCCAAGAACTTCCACCTGGAGTACGGCTACTCGTGCATGGGCTACGAGATCGCCGGCGGGCTGGGCGCAAAAATGGCTGCTCCGGCGCGCGAGGTCTTCGTCATCGTCGGCGACGGCACGTGGCTGATGCTCTCGTCGGAACTGGTCACCGCGGTGCAGGAAGGCGTCAAGCTGATCGTGCTGATCTGGGACAACAGCGGTTTCAAGAGCATCGGCGCGCTCAGCCGCTCGCTGGGGCTGGACGGCTTCGGCACGCGCTTCATCGAGCGCCAGGATGGTTTGCTCGTCGGCGATGGCGCCGGTGACGCGGTGAAGCCGCTGCCGATTGACTTCGCCATGAACGCGCGCAGCCTGGGCGCAGACGTGATCGAATGCGCAACCCGCGACGACTACGTGGCAGCCATCACCGCCGCCAAAGCTGCCGACCGCACCACCGTGATCGTGATCAAGAACGACCGGCTGCACGGCGTCCCCAGCTACGAAACGTGGTGGGAAGTGGCCATCCCGGAGGTGAGCGAGATCGACGCGGTGCGGGCGGCGCGGGAAGAGTATGAGGAGAAGCGGGTGATGGAGCGGTACTTTTTGGAGTAGGGCGAATTGTGAATTGTCAATAGTCAATTGTGAATTGTGAATGTAGCGGCGGCTGCGAGCCGCCGGGCTGTGGTCAACGAAACACAGTAGCGGCGGCTCGCAGCCGCCGGGCCGTGGTCAAACAGGAAGGTGCATGGCGGGCAGATACGTGCGGTTTTCAACCGCACCTACAATGATCTTTGGAGAGCATAATGGCTGAGAAATTATTGAATTATGTGAATGGCGAATGGCGCGAGTCGAAGGCGGGGACCTACCTGAACGTGCCCAATCCGGCCACGAACCAGGTGATCGCCACCGTGCCGCTCTCGCCGGTGGAGGAGGTGGACGAGGCGGCGCGGCTGGCGCTGGCCGCGTTCCCGGCGTGGCGGCGCACGCCCGCACCGGCGCGCATCCAGTACCTCTTCAAGCTCAAGGCGCTGATGGAAGAGAACTTCGAGGACCTGGCGCGCTCGATCACCATCGAGAACGGCAAGGTGCTCGACGACGCCCGCGGGGAGATGCGCCGCGCCATCGAGAACGTGGAAGTGGCCTGCGGCATCCCCATGCTGATGATGGGCGACTTCGCCGAAGATGTGGCGCGCGGGGTCGATGAGTACATGATCCGCCAGCCCGTGGGCTTGGCCGCGATCATCTGCCCCTTCAACTTCCCCGGCATGATTCCCTTCTGGTATCTGCCCTATGCGCTGGCCTGCGGCAACACCGTCATCGTCAAGCCGTCGGAGCGCTGCCCGATCACGCTGCAGAAGGCGTTCCGGCTGCTCGACCAATGCGGCTTTCCCAAGGGCGTGGTCAACCTGGTCAATGGCGGCGCCGACACGGTGAACGCCCTGTTGGATCATCCGGCCATCTCCGCGGTCACTTTCGTTGGCTCGACGCCGGTGGCGCGCCACATCTACGCGCGGGCGTCGGCCAACGGCAAGCGAGTGCAGGCGCAGGGCGGCGCCAAGAATCCGATCATCCTGCTGCCCGACGCCGACGTGGCGCTGACCACCAGCATCGTCACCGACAGCGCGTTTGGCAACGCCGGGCAACGCTGTCTGGCGGCCTCGCTGGCCATCACCGTGGCCGATGCCGACAAGATTTTCGTGCCTGCGCTGGCGGAAGCGGCTTCGTCCCGCGTCGTCGGCAACGGGCTGGAGCAGGGCGTCCACATGGGGCCGGTGATTTCGCCGCAGAGCAAGGCGCGCATCGAGGGACTGATTGCCAAGGGGCTGGACGAAGGCGCCGAGTTGGTGGTGGATGGGCGCAACCCGTCGATCCACGGCTACGAGGAAGGCTACTTCCTGCGCCCGACCCTCATCACCGACATCCCGGTGGGCGGTACCATCGCCAAGACTGAACTCTTTGGCCCGGTGCTGGGCATGATGCGCGTGGAGACGGTCGAGGACGCCATCGCCCTGGTCAACAGCGGCGAGTATGGCAACATGGCCTGTGTCTTCACCAGCAGCGGCGCGGCGGCGCGCAAGTTCCGCTACGAAGCCGACGCCGGCAACATCGGCATCAACATCGGCGTCGCTGCCCCCATGGCTTTCTTCCCCTTCAGCGGCTGGAAGAACAGTTTCTTCGGCACCCTGCACGCGCAGGGCAAGCACGCCGTGGAGTTCTTCACGCAGACGAAGGTTGTCGTCGAACGATGGCTGGGGACGTGGGAGCGGAAGTTTTAGAGATTGGGAGATAGAGAGATTAGGAGATTGAGCAAGGCCCGAATCTCCTAATCTCTCTATCTCCCAATCCCTCATTTCCCACTTCGTCAGCAAAACACGCACCACAAAAGGAGGGCCGCGATCCACCAACAAGATATCCACTTGCGAGACCAGATGTGTTGTTCGTTGTCTATGCACTTAAGAGCCAAGAAGGAGAACCGTCCGATGTCATTCAAGAAGTTTTTGTACACCGTACTCACCCTGGTAGTCGTCCTGGCGACGCTCGCCGGCTGTACGGCCGCCCCGGCGGCGCCGTCTGCCGCGCCTGCGGCTGAATCCGCGGCCACCGAAGCCGCGCCGGCGGAAGCCGCTCCCCCAGCCGAAGGCGGCGACACCATCCGCATCGGCGTCAGCATGTTGTTCGACGACCGCTGGCTGACCGACATGCGCGAGGCGATGCAGGCTTACGGCGCCGCACAACCCGGCGTGGAAGTGATCTTCGTCGACTCCAAGGAAGATGTGGCTGTGCAGTTGGGCCAGGTCGAGAATTTCGTCACCCAGGGTGTGGACGCCATCGTGCTGGTGCCGGCCAACACCGACGCCACCGACCCCATGACCCAGGCGGCCGTGGACGCAGGCATCCCGCTGGTTTATGTCAACCGCAAGCCGGCCAACCTGCCGGAAGGCGTCGCCTATGTCGGTTCCGACTCCATCGACGCGGGCATCATGCAGATGGAATGGATCGCCGAGGCGCTGGGCGGCAAGGGCAACGTCGTCATCCTGAACGGCAACCTGAGCCAGGAAGCCGCGCAGATGCGCACCGAGGGCGTCAAGCAGGTAGCGGCCAACTTCCCGGACATCGTCATCACCAAGGAGCAGTCGGGCAACTGGCAGCGCGACGAGGGTCTGGCGATCATGGAGAACTGGCTCTCTTCGGGCGACCAGATCGACGCGGTGGCTGCCAACAATGACGAGATGGCGATCGGCGCCATCCAGGCCATCGAGGCTGCGGGCAAGCTGGGCGAGATCATCGTGGGCGGCGTGGACGCCTCCTCCGACGCGCTGGCCGAGATGGACGCCGGCCGCCTGAACGTGACGGTCTTCCAGAACGCCGTCGGTCAGGGCGAAGGCGGCATTGCCACGGCGATTGCGCTGGCGCGCGGCGAGCCGGTCGAGCAGGTCGTCTGGATTCCCTACGAGCCGGTGACGCCTGAGAACTACAAGGATTACATGAAGTAAGTCGAGCGGTGTTGGGGTTTTAGGGTGTTAGGGTAGTGGGGTTGTAGGGTAGTGGGGTTGTGGGGTATTGAGGACAATGCTTCCCCAAGCCCCCACAACCCTAACACCCCACCACCCCAAAACCCCAAGCTCCCCGAACGACAGACCCGCACTACGGTATCCAGGAGGCAGGCATGGGCGAAGACAACGTACTGGTCATGGAGCATATTTCCAAGGCGTTTCCGGGCGTGCAGGCGCTCAGCGACGTACAGTTGACGGTGCGTCCCGGCAGCGTCCATGCGCTGATGGGCGAAAACGGCGCGGGCAAGTCCACCTTGATGAAGGTGCTGATCGGGATGTACATCCCGGAAGAAGGCGAGATCACCTTCCTCGGCAGAAAAGTTAAAATCGAGAACACCCAGCAGGCGCTGCGCATGGGCATCTCCATGATCCATCAGGAGCTGTCGCCTGAGCCGTATATGACCGTCGCCGAGAATATCTTCCTCGGCCGTGAACCGCTGGGGCGCTTCGGCCTGATCGACAAAAAGAAGATGATGGCGGAGACAAAGGCGCTGTTGGAACGGTTGGAGATCGACATCGATCCCAACACGGTGATGCGCAACCTGAGCGTCGCCAACACGCAGATGGTCGAAATCGCCAAAGCCATTTCCTATGACTCCAGCCTGATCATCATGGACGAGCCGACTTCGGCGATTACGGAGCGCGAGGTCGCCCATCTCTTCAGGATCATCAGGACGCTCAAAGACAAGGGCGTGGCGATTATTTACATCACCCACAAGATGGATGAGGTCTTCCAGATCGCTGACGACATCACGGTCTTCCGCGACGGGCGGCACATCGCCACGGTGCCGGCGTCCCAGACCGACCGCAACAGCCTGATTGCGATGATGGTCGGGCGTGAACTCACGAACCTTTTCCCGAAGGAGGACGCGCCGATCGGCGAGGTGGTGCTCTCGGTGCGCGGGTTGACGCGCAACGGCGTCGTGGACGATGTGAGCTTCGAGCTGCGGCGCGGCGAAATTTTGGGACTGGCTGGGCTGATGGGCGCAGGGCGCACCGAGGTGATCGAGGGCGTCTTTGGCATCAAGCCCATCGACGCCGGCGAGATCACCGTCAAGGGCAAGCGCGTCGACATCAAGTCCCCGCGCGATGCCATCCGGCACGGCATGGCCCTGCTCACCGAGGATCGCAAGCTGACCGGCATCATGGGCGTGCTCTCCGTGCGCGACAACATGATGATCGCCAGCTTGAGCAGCTACAGCAAAGCCGGGTTCCTCAACAAGCGCATCATCGACGAGACCTGCGCCAAGGAGAAGACGCGCCTGGAACTGAAGACGCCGAGCATGGATCAGGTGATCCGACTGCTTTCGGGCGGCAATCAGCAGAAGGTGCTCGTCTCGCGCTGGCTGCTCACGGTGCCGGACATCCTGATTTTGGACGAGCCGACGCGCGGCATCGACGTCGGCGCCAAGTCGGAGATTCACCGCCTGATGAGCAAGCTGGCGCAAGAAGGCAAGGCGATCATCATGGTCTCCTCGGAGCTACCCGAAATCCTGGGCATGAGCGACCGGGTGCTGGTCATGCACGAAGGACGCGTGGGCGGCATCTTCGACCGCAAGGACGCCACGCAGGAAAACATCATGCGCGCGGCCACCGGGCACAATGAACTGATGGCGGCAGTTTAGCAGAATCCATCCCGACAGGAGGAGGAATCACGGTATGGCACTCAAGGCAACTGGTGAGACTCGCGACAAAAACCAACAATGGGGGCGGGTCAATGCTTTCCTGGGCAAATATGGCATCGTCCTGATCCTGTTGGCGATGATCCTCGCCTTTTCGCTGCTCTCGGAAGGCTTTTTCACGGCGCGCAACATCTTCAACATCATTCGCCAGATTTCCTTCATGGGGTTGATCGCTATAGGCGTCACGATGGTCATCATCACCGGCGGCATCGACCTCGGCTCTGGCTCGGTGCTGGCGCTCACGGCCGTGCTGGCGACCAGTCTGGCGCAGATACAGACATCGGCCACGCTCAAATATCCGGGGCTGGAGGTGCCGGTCATCGTGCCGATTGTGGTCGCCTTGGGCGTCGGCGCCTTGACAGGCGTCATCAACGGCTCGCTGATCGCCAAGTTCAAGATTCCCCCCTTTATTGCAACGCTGGGCATGATGACCGTGGCGCGCGGCTTTGCGCTGATCTACTCCAACAAGCCGCTCTCGCAGTTGACGCCTGAATACAACTTTATCGGACAGGGTGCTCTGTTCGGCATCCCCTTCCCGGTCATCCTCTTGATCTTGGTGGCCGTGGTGATCCACGTCATGCTGAACAACACGCCCTTTGGTCGCTACATTTATGCGCTGGGTGGCAACGAGCAGGCGGCGCGCATCTCCGGCGTCAACACCGACCGCGTCAAGATCGGCGTCTACACGCTGGCCGGTCTGCTCTCCGGGCTGGCGGGTCTGGTCGTCTCCTCGCGCGTCGGCTCCGGCCAGCCTGGGCAAGGCATGGGCATCGAACTGGACGCGATCGCGGCGGCGGTCATCGGCGGCACCAGCCTCTCCGGCGGCATCGGCACGATCTGGGGCACCATCGTCGGCGCGCTGATCATCGGCGTGCTCGACAACGGCCTGATTCTGCTCAATGTCGATCAATACTGGATCACCATCGTCAAAGGTACGATCATCGTCGTCGCCGTCATCATCGACCAGCGCAAGAACCGCTAGGAGGCAGCCGCATGGAACCCTGGCAAAAAAACGCGTCTGAGTTTCACCCTTACCTGATCGCCACCGTCGACGAACTGCCCGCCGAACTGCGCCCGCTGGTCGAGGCCGCACTGCCTCCCGACGCGGTGCTGGCGAGCGGGCTGGTCGTGCCCGCCAACTACCGCGCCAAGGCCCCGGATGAGGCGCCGGAGACGATCCCTGCGCAGGCGCTGATCTTCACCGGGCACGGCATGTGGCATGTCCAGCAGGCGGCGGAGGGGCAGCCGGCGCCTGCGCCGATCTTCATCGACCCGGCCAACATCCGCTGGATCCGCTCCAGCCACCTGCTGCTCTACGGGCGGCTGGAGATCGCCAGCGCCACCCGCCGCGAGCCGACGCTGCTGGATATCGAATTCAACGCCGTCGGCTGGCGGCAGAAGGATCAGAACTGGCGCAACCTGGTCGCGGAGACCGTGGGGCGTCCCGCAGCAGCGCCCGACGCGGCGACCGCAACCACCCCGCGCGACGCGGCGATCTTGCAGGACGCGCCGGAGAAATTCGTGGACGGGCTGCACCGCTACGGCCTGTACACCGGCGAGACGCTGCGCGGCGCTGCGTTTCACCCGGCAGTCTGGAAGCAGCACCTCCTGGCCTTCGACGAGCAACTGGCGCCGGACACACTGATCACGCTGACCGACGCCTCGGTGCTGATCCTCACGGAAGAAAAGGCGCTGGTGCGCCGCAGCAACGACCTGGGGCTGCTCATCACGCGCATCCCGCGGCAGGCAATCGCCGGGGTGCAGGTGGAGAAGCGCGGCCCCGTGGATGACGTGACCTTTGCTCTCGACCGCGGCGGCGTCACCGACCAGTATCGCGTGACGCTGGCGCATGAAGCGGCGGAGGCGTGGGGGGAGATTTGGGAGAGAAGATGATTGGGAGATTAAGGGATTGAGAGATTACGAGATTGGAGATCGGAGATTAGAGACTGGGTGCAACACCAGAATGCCCTAATCTCCCAATCCCCTAATCTCTCAATCTCCTAATCTCCAATCTCTAGTCTCCAATCTCCAGGAGCAAACCAATGCAACCACTCGATCAACCACTTCATCGCCCGCTCCGTCTCGGCATGGTCGGGGGCGGGCCGGGGTCGAATATTGGGGAGACGCACCGGCAGGCGGCGCGGCTGGATGGGCGCTACGACCTGGTGGCGGGCGTCTTTGCCTCCGACGCCGAGCGCAGCCGCGCCTTTGCCGCCACGCTGGGCATTGCGCCGGAACGCCGCTACGCAACCTGGCACGCGATGGCCGCGCAGGAGGCGCAGCGGGACGACGGCATCGAGGTCGTCGCCATCATGACGCCCAACAGCAGCCACTACGCCATCGCCAAGGCTTTTCTGGAGCAGGGCGTGGACGTGATCTGCGACAAGCCGCTGACCACGGACCTGGCGCAGGCGCGGGAACTCCAGCAACTGGCGCACGCGAAGGGGCTGATCTTCGGCGTCACCTACAACTACTCCGGCTACCCGATGGTGCGGCAGGCGCGGGCAATGGTGCAGGCCGGCGCCCTGGGCGAGATTCGCCTGGTGCAGGTCGAGCAGGCGTCGGGCTGGGCGTCCACGCTGCTGGAGGCGGAGGGTCACAAGCAGGCGGCCTGGCGCACCACGCCCGCCATCGCCGGTCCATCGACCGTGATCGGCGACCTGGGCACGCACGCCCATCACCTGGCGCGCTACATCACCGGGCTGGAGGTGAGCGAGTTATCCGCCGAACTCTCCACGCTGGTGCCCGGGCGCCAGACCGACGACAACGGCCACGTCAAGCTGCGCTTCAGCAACGGTGCGCGCGGGCTGATGTGGGTGAGCATGGTGGCGACGGGCAACCTTCACGGACAGCGCATTCGCGTCTACGGCGAAAAGGGCAGCCTGGAGTGGGTGCAGGAACAGCCCAACGAGCTGATCCTGCGCCCGGTGAGTGGCCCGCAGCAGATACTGGCGCGGGGCGCGGGCTATCTCGACCCGGCGGCGCGGCGGGCGAGCCGGCTCTGGCCCGGCCACCCGGAAGGCTTCATCGACGCCTTCGCCAACATCTACACCGACATCGCCGACGCCATCCTGGCGCGGCGCGACGGTGTCAAGGCCGATCCGCTCGCCTACACCTTCCCCACCGTCGAGGATGGCGTGTTGGGCGTCAAGTTCGTCGAGGCGGCGGTCGAATCCAACGCGCACGATGGGCGCTGGGTGGATGCGCGGCTGCCGCAATGACGGCGTTCAATCTTTCGGCTAGATCGAATGGACCGCGGATGACGCGGATTTGGCTGATAAACGCGGATCAGATCAGCGAGAATCCGCCCAATCCGCGTCATCCGCGATCAATTCCAATCGCAAGTACGGGAGTATCTCTATGACACGAACAATCGGCATCGGCGTGATCGGCATGGGGTGGATGGGCGAGGCGCACAGCCGCGCTTACCGTTCCATCCAGGATCGCTTCCCGGAGGCGAACATCCGGCCGCGGCTGGTGGTCTGCGCGGATCCGGTCGAATCCCGCGCGCTCAAGGCGAAGGAACGGTTCGACTTCGACCACTACGTGACCGACTGGCACGAGGTCATCGCCAACCCGGCAGTGGAGGCGGTGAGTATCACCGCGCCTAACGGGATGCACCTGGAGATCAACCGTGCCGCAGCCGCGGCGGGCAAGCACATCCTCTGCGAGAAGCCGGTGGGCCGCTTCCCGGAGGAGACGCTGCGCAGCGCGGAGGCGGCGCAGGCGGCCGGCGTCCTCACCTTCGTCGGCTTCAACTACCGCTGGGCGCCCGTCGTACAGTATGCGCGCAAGCTGATCCGGGAAGGCAAGCTCGGCCAGATCACCCACTACCACGGGCGCTTTCTCAACGGCTACGCCGGCAACCCCAACGGCTTCCTCTCCTGGCGCTTCGACGAGGCGCAGGGGCTGGGCACGTTGGGCGATCTGATGTCCCACGCCATCGACATGGCGCACATGATCGCCGGGCCGATTGCGTCCCTGACCAGCGACAAGGAGATTTTCATCCGCGCCCGCCCCATCCCGCAGCTTGGCGTCGGCACCCACTACGACGTGGGCGGCGCGGACAGCCCGCGCGGCGACGTCACCAATGAGGACTACGTGAGTGCGCTGGTGCGCTTCGCCAACGGCGCGCGGGGCTACCTCGAATCGTGCCGCATCATCAACGGCAGCAAGTGCGATATGTCCTTCGAGGTGCACGGCACGCAGGGCGCGATCAAGTGGAACTTCGAGCAGATGAACGAGCTGCAGTTGCAGTGGCGCAACGACGCCAACCCGGCCGAGGATGCCTATCTCACCCTGCTCAGCGGGCCGGCGCACCCGTATCACGGCCACTTCAACCCGGCCTGGGCCGCGGGTCTCGGCTACGACGACCTCAAGACCATCGAGGCGTACAACTTCCTCAACTCCATCGCCACCGGCAAGCAAGGCGAGCCGGGCTTTGCCGAAGCCGCCGCGGTCGCCCGTGTGCAGCAGGCGATGATCCGCTCCTGGCAGAGCGGTGGCTGGGAAACAGTCGCAGGATGAGCAATTCGCTCACGGATTCAACCTCTATTCTCTGATCTTCAAGCGCAAGGAGTGGTTATGATCGGTGTTGCCGTATTGGGCGCCGGGCGCATCGCCCAAGTGCATGTCAAAGCGATTCACGCGGCGGGTGCACGCTTCGTCGCCGTCTACGATGTTGTGACCGCAGCGGCGCAGTGGCTGGCCGAGCAACACGGCGCCGCCGCGGAAACGAGCGTCGCGGCAATCCTGGCGCGACCCGACGTCGACGCCGTCATCATCGCCTCCCCGACCGACACCCACGTCGACTTCACCATCCGCTGCGCTGAGGCAGGCAAGGCCGTGCTGTGCGAGAAGCCCCTGGCGCTTGAGGTGGCGGAGGCGCAGCGCTGTATCGATCGCCTGGGCAGTTGTCCCACAGTGATCCAGCTCGGCTTCAACCGCCGCTTTGATCCCTCGCATCGCGCCTTGCAGCAGGCGTTGGCTGCGGGCGATATTGGCGCGCTGGAGCAGTTGACGATTACCAGCCGCGATCCTGGGCCGCCGCCTACGAGTTACCTGCTCCACAGCGGCGGCTTGTTCAAGGACATGACCATTCACGATCTCGACATGGCGCGCTGGCTGCTGGATGAGCCAATCGTTTCAGTCTACGCGCAAGGTTCATGCCTGGTTGACCCGGCAATCGGCGCGCTGGGCGACATCGACACGGCCAGCGTGATGCTGCGCACCGCGTCGGGCAAGCAGTGCACGATCCTGAACAGCCGCCGCGCCGTCTATGGCTACGATCAGCGCATCGAGGCGCTCGGCGCCACCGGTATGCTCGTTTCCGGCAACCACTACGAAACGAGTCTGCTGCGCTTCAGCGCAAAGAGCGCGGGGGCGCCCACGGCGCTGCAAAACTTCTTCCTCGACCGTTACGCTGACAGCTACCGCCTGGAACTGATCGACTTTCTGGACGCCGTGCGCACCGGTCGCGCGCCGTCGGTAAGTCTCGGGGATGGGCTGGCTGCGCTGCGCCTGGCTGAGGCAGCGCAGCAGTCGCTGGCATCCGGGCAGGCCATCGCGGTGAACTAGACCGATTCCAGAGGGAAATGTCCAGAGGGAACACTCCCGGATTCTTGGAGAATCCGGGAGTGTCACGGAGAAAACCTATGACTGATTTTGGTTCGTTACAAGGCAAAGTCGCCGTCATCACCGGCAGCACGCAGGGGCTGGGCGAGACGACGGCGCGTCTCTTCAAGGCACGCGGCGCGCGCGGGCTGATCATCACCGGGCGCAACCAAGCACGCGGCGAAGCAGTGGCCGCCAGCCTCACCGGCGACGGCTGCACTGCGCACTTCGTGCAGGCGGAACTGGACGATGTCGACGCGTGCCGGCGCATCATTGCCGCGGCCGAGGAACACTTCGGAGCGCTCCACATCCTGGTCAACTGCGCGGCGCTGACCGAGCGCGGCACGATCTGGGACACCTCGCCCGAACTCTTCGACCGCATGTTTGCGATCAACGTGCGCGCCCCCTTCTTCTTGATGCAGGAGGCGATCAAGCTGATGGAGCGCCAGGGCATCGCCGGCGCCATCGTCAACATCTCCAGCGTGGCCGCCTACGGCAGCGTGCCGATGCTCTCGCCCTACGCCGCGTCGAAGGCAGCGCTCAATGTGCTCACCAAGAACGTCGCTTATTCGGTGATGCGCCGCCACATCCGCGTCAACACGCTGTCGCTGGGCTGGATGGACACGCCGGGCGAAGATGAAATTCAGAAACGCTATCACAATGCCGGCCCCGATTGGCTGGCACAGGCCGAGGCGCGCCAGCCCTTTGGCCGCCTGCTCAAGCCGGAGGAGGTGGCGCGCGCCGTTGCCTTCCTGGCGTCCGACGAGTCGGGGCTGATGACTGGCAGCATCGTCGATTTCGACCAGTCGGTGGCGGGCGCAGGGTCACAGCCGGTGCCGCCGCCCATCGAAACATGGGATGTCGTGACAGGGGTGCGCTATGAGTAGCCTGCACGCAAGCCAGCGCCGAGTCCGCATCGGCGTCATCGGGACGGGCGGCATGGGTGGCCGCCACGTCCGCAATCTGACCAACGAAGTCGGCGCGGCGCAGGTCATTGCGCTGTCGGATGTGGACACGGCGCGCATGCAGGAGGTGGCCGCGGCGTGCGGCGCACAGCACACCTTCACCGACGCCCACGCACTGATCAGCCACCCGGATGTTGAGGCAGTGCTGATCGCTGCGCCGGATCGCTTCCACGCTGCGCTCACGCAGGCGTGCATCGCCGCGGGCAAGCCGGTGCTCTGTGAGAAGCCGCTGGCGCTCAGCGCGGCGGGGGCGCGGGAGATCGTCGATGCGGAGGTGGCGTTTGGGCGGCGGCTCGTGCAGGTCGGCCTGATGCGCTGCACTCGGCGCGCTGGCTGGTGGGCGAGGAGGTGGTGCGCGTCTACGCCAGCTACGTCCCCTACAGCCCGGAGCGACCCGATACCGCACGGCTGCTGCTGATCCAGCTCACCTTCCAGAGCGGCGCGGTCGGCCACATCGAGTGCAACATGGAGGCGGGCTACGGCTACGAGGTGGATGTCAAGCTGACCGGAGAGACCGGCTCCGCGGAAACCAACTCGCTGCAAAGTGCGGTGGTGCGCCACGCAGACCAGCGCAGCCAGTGGATCGAGCAGGACTGGCTGCAGCGCTTCGACACCGCCTACATCCACGAAGCGCGGGCGTGGGTGAACGCGCTGTTGGCAGGCGCGCCGGCCGGCCCCTCGGCGTGGGATGGCTACGTCTCCATGCTGGTGGCCGACGCCTGCATCGAATCCGCTAAGCGCGGCCAGCCGGTGGCGGTGGCGATGCCGGTGATGGCGGAGATGTATCGACGGGGATGAAAATCTCCAATCTCCAATCTCAAGTTCACAAAGAGATTGGAGATTAGAGATTAGGAGATTGAGAGAATGTCGCAAAAAGGGAAAATCTTATGAGTGACACCAAAATCAGAGTGGGAAATGCGCCCTGTTCGTGGGGCGTGATCGAGAATGTGGAGGGCGAGCGGGGCGGCTATGCCAAAGTGCTCGACGAGATGGCGGCGACGGGCTTCGACGGCACCGAACTGGGCGACTGGGGCTTCATGCCCACGGACCCGGACGAACTGAGCACCGAGCTGGCAAAGCGCAACCTGAAGCTGCTGGCGTCGTGGGTGAGCGTCAAGCTGCACGACCCGGCTGAACACGCCGCCAGCGAGGCCGACGCGGTGCGCACGGCGCGCCAGCTTGCCCGCGTTGGCGGGCCGGACAACCTGATCGTCCTGGGCAACGACCCGTACATGGACCCGATGCGCACGCTCAACTCCGGTCGCCTGACGCCGGAGATGGGCATGAGCGAGGCGCAGTGGCAGGTCTTCGCCGAGGGCGCCAACCGTGTGGCCTGGGCGGTGAAGCGCGAGACCGGGCTGCGCACGGTCTTCCACCACCACATCGGCACCTGGATCGAGACGCCGGAGGAGACGGCGCGGCTGCTGGCGATGACCGACCCCGAAGTGCTCGGTCTCTGTTTCGACACGGGCCACTACACCCACGGCGGCGGCGACCCGCTCACCGGCCTCAAGCGCCACGCCGACCGCATCTGGCATGTGCATTTCAAGGATCACAGCCCGGCGGTTGCCGCGCAGGCGAAGGCGGAAGGTCTGGACGCCGTCACCGCCGTAGGGCGCGGCCTCTTCTGCGAGCTGGGCAAGGGCGACGTGGACTTCCCGGCGATCCTGGCCGAACTCAAGCGCATGGACTACAACGGCTGGATCGTGGTCGAGCAGGACGTGCTGCCGGGCATGGGCAGCCCGAAGGAGAGCGCGCAGCGCAACCGCGACTACATCCGCAGCATTGGACTATGAAGACTCATTAGACCGCGGATTTGGCGGATTAGGCGGATTATCGCGGATTTCTTTGTTATCCGCGGAAATCCGCTGCATCCGCCAAATCCGCGGTCTATCTGAACATTCGTTACGATTCAATCCATCTTGGAGGAAACATGATTCGCTTCGCCTTGTTTGGCGCGGGCTTTATCGGGCAGGTGCACGGCGCCAATATCGCCGCCTGTCCGCGCACGAAGTTGCAATATGTCTATGATGTGAATGTGGAGGCTGCCAACAAGCTGGCGGGGCGTTTCGGCGCGAAGGTGGCGGGCAGCGTGGAGGAAATCTTCGCCGCCGATGATGTGGACGCCGTGTTGATCGCCTCGTCCACCAACACCCACGCCGACCTGCTCAGCGCGGCGATCAAGGCGCGCAAGCCGGTCTACTGCGAGAAGCCCATCGACATGAGTCTGGATCGCGTCAAGGCGGTCGTCCAAGAGGCGCACGACAACCCAGTGCCGATCATGATGGGCTTCAGCCGCCGCTTCGACCCCAACCACCGCGGGTTGCGCCAGGCCGTGCAGGCGGGCGAGGTCGGCGTGGTGGAGATGATCCACCTGGTCTGCCGCTCCTCCGCGCCGCCGCCGCTGGCGTACATCAAGGTCTCCGGCGGCCAGTTCCGCGACCAGACGATCCACATGTTCGACCTGCTCTGCTGGATCGCGGGCCAGGCGCCGGTCGAGGTCTACGCCACCGGCTCGTCGATGATGGATCCGGCGATCACCGCGGCGGGCGACGTGGACACTTCCATGCTCATCCTCAAGTTTGCCGACGGCGCGCTCTGCCACATCGACAACAGCCGCCACACCGGCTACGGCTACGACGAGCGCATCGAGGTCTTTGGCTCGGAAGGGCTGGCCGAGTCGCGGCGCAAGCCCACGCGCGAGGTCGCCGTCTACAAGGGCGACAAGGTGATCGAGGAGGGCATGTACGCGGGCTGGTTCGAGCGCATGGAGCCGAGCTTCCTGCTGGCGATCGACGCCTTCGCCGCGTCGTTGGAAGGCGCCGAAGGCATCGACTACCCGACGCTGCAAGACGGCCTCCGTGCGCAGATGATCGCCGAGGCCGCCGTCGCGTCGCTCAAAGCCAACCAGCCGGTGAAGATCGATTACTGGCAACCGGTTTGATTTTTCCACAAACCACTTTGACGCAGAGGCGCGGAGATGCAGAGATTCGCAGAGAACTCATATATTGATCTTGTCTCTGGTTTTTCTCTGCGCTCTCTGCGACTCTGCGTCAAAACTGTTTCTTTCAGGAGGAACTATGCTACTTGGATTTCACGGCGCGACGACGATGACAAGTGACCTCGAAACCGACGTGCGCGTCTCGCGGGAAGCGGGCTATAAGGGGCTGGAACTGTGGGCGGACAAGGTCTACAAGTACCTGGAGAGCCATTCGCTGGAGGAGTTGAACGCGCTGTTTGTGGACAACGGCATCGCGCCCATGAGCCTGAACGCGCTGGTCTTCGTTGGCTTCCGTGGGGATGAGTACCCGGAAGTGCAGGATCGCTGCAAGTACATGTGTGAGATCGCGCAGGCGATCGGCTGCCCGATGCTCGTCACCGTGCCCAGCCCCACCGAGACGCGCTGGCAGTTGCCCTGGACGGACGTCAAGGGGGAGTATGTCACCGTGCTGC